>CAZDNQ010000076.1:0-12961 GCA_964506605.1 uncultured Victivallis sp.
CCCTCCATGTCGACCCCATTGAAAAGAAGCCGCTTGCTGAATTCCTGCCTGGCACATGGACATTCTCGCTGGGCACATACGGATGCAACCTGGCATGCTCCTTCTGCCAGAACTACCATCTCTCAAGAGGATATTACGACGAGGACAAGGGGCAGGGGGGGTATTATCCGCCCGACAAGATCGTCAACCTGGCAAAGGTCGAGGACTGCAAGTCAATAGCCTTCACATACAACGAACCGGTGATATGGAGCGAATACGCCATGGACATTGCGAGGATCGCAAAGGATGAAGGCCTGTCGACCGTCCTTGTATCCAACGGATATATTACACATGAGGCGGCGCAGGACCTCTTCCCGCTCATAGATGCGGCCAACATCGACATGAAAGGATTCTCCGAGGAGTTCTACAGCAAGATGACCGGTGGAAAGCTTGCCCCTGTCCTGGATTCCATGAAATACTTCCTTTCCCTAGGCAAGCATCTGGAAATCACCAACCTCGTTATTCCTGGCAAGAATGATTCGGAGGAGATGATTGATGCATTCCTGGACTGGACAATGAAGAATCTCGGGATGGACATCCCCATTCATTTCTCCGCATATCATCCAGACTACAAATACAAGGAAAGCCCACGCACGCCGCCGCAGATGCTTGTCAGGATCAGGGACAGGGCTTTATCGCTGGGATTCCGGAGCATATATCTTGGAAATGTATTCATTCCTGAAAGCCAGGGACGGAAGCGCGAGTCCTGGACAAGATGAAAAGACAGGTCAATTTTTCCTCATGAAATGCCTGGAGTCGCCCCATTCACCGTAGCCGATAGTCTCTCCAATTGATGAAATCCTGCGTTCAAGGCAGTTCCTGCACATCGAGGAATTCTCATCGAGGCAAGGCTTGTCGTCATAGAGTTGGTAGGAAGCCCTGTATTTCGTCTCAGTGATGTTCGGCATTATGATATTCGCTCCGGCGAGCAGTCCCATCTCCCTGCCTGTCGGGTTCAGCGACTGGAGAGCAGTCGTCGAGGCTATGTTCACATCCTTGAGGAATAATCTTGTTGCGGCGATCATCTTCAGCGACAAGTTCAGCTGGTATTCCTTTATTTTCGCAAAATCCGGGAGTGAGTCGGCGAGGGGGGTCTCCTTATGGACGATATAAGGCCCCATTCCTATCATATCGGCGTCAATCTTCTTGAAGAACAGAATGTCGCTGGCCAGATCGTCGATCGTCTGGTGCGGAAGCCCTATCATCACACCTGTTCCGACCTGGTAACCGAGCTTCTTCAGAAATTCAAGGCACTTGAGGCGTGTTGAATACAGGTGGTTCTGTGGATGCAGCACCTTGTAAAGTTTTTCGTTGGATGTTTCAATTCTTAAAAGATATCTGTGGGCTCCGGCATGGAACCAGCGCCTGTATGTATCCTTGGAATGTTCGCCAAGTGAAAGTGTTATGCCCAGCCTGCCGTCAGAAAGCTTCTTAATTCTCCTGACAGTCCTTTCAATGAAGGATGCAAAAGCCTTTGAGCTGTTCTCGCCTGACTGAAGGACAATCGAGCCGTAATTGTTCTGAAATGCCCATTCCGCGGCCTTCAATATCTCGTCCTCCGTCATCAGATAGCGCTCCTGGGACATATTGCTTTTGCGTATTCCACAGTAATAGCAGTCCTTCTCGCATATGTTGCTAAGTTCGACAATTCCGCGGAAATAGACAATCTTCCCGACGTTGTCCGCCTTGACCTGATAAGCCTTGTCGAAAAGCTTCTGCATGTCAGTCTTATTGGAAAGGCTCAACATGACTTTGAGATCGTCAAAGGTAGGATCGCAGCCGGCATCAACGCATTTCAATATTTCAGATAAGGTTTTCATAATTTGCTATTTCAAGGTTCATATAATTTGATACCGGAAGGATTAAAGGCAAGCTGGTGTAGGCGGCTAAAGCGATACAATTTCAAGCCGTGGGCAATCAATGGCGCGGGGTTGCAACGTCGCATAATATACATTATGTTAAGTCGCTCCATGCAATGCGGAAAATGCAAAGAATTGCTGTTTAACAGTTTATGGAAGTTTCGAAAAGTATGTTTATAACTTGTCAGTACGCGCCTCAACATAACTTTCCGCTATGCGACGTTGCAGGAAAGCCGTCTAGCTGTCCGCTCCTTGCGTCGGGACGAGCGTCGACGGCTTTCCTACTGCCTAGCCTCGGAAACTAATTTTTCAGCTTCTACCGACCGTTCGTCTACGAACTCAATAAAGAAAAGAATCTGCTTGTTCAGTACTGCTGTAGTGTTCACAGAAAAAAGATAGCCTAGATATGGAATCTCGCAGATCCACGGAATACCCTTCCGGATGGACACAGATTCGCTTCCTTTGACCATCTTTCCAACAAGAATGGATTCACCCTTTTTCAGAAGTACAGAAGTTTTCACATTGAAAAGATTCTTCTTTGTGTCGGATATATACATGGAATTCTCTATATTCACGTTGAAATTCCATTCCTCCGGAAGATACCGGAAACCCTCCAAAGTGACAATCAAGCCCGTCTGCTGTGTAGAATATCCAGTAGTCAAGGTTGTACCCATGGACGTTGACGAAGAATAAACTTGACGATCAACAGATTCACCATGCTGTATCTTAGACTCCTTGCCAGATACCAATCCAACATAGGAATTAAGAACCTGTTTTATCTTGTCTCCCTGTTCCTCTGCCTGTACCGACATAGCAACAGCCACTACAGACATTTGCAAGGGGTTAAAATTCGATGAAAGGATGTTTTCCCATGATGCAGAGTACCTGATAGCCTTGTCAATGTCTATTCCCAGCTTCCTGAGCATATCGTCAGAGACTTCATAACCAGTTACTTTAATTATGCATGATTCCTTCACCTGCATCTTTTTCAAAGCATCAGAAATACGCTTCACTTCACGTTCAGTTCCCTGAATTACTATCTTGTCTGCAATCGTATAGACCTTGTTTCCAAATATCTTTGTAACATCAGCAGTAATTCCAGTTGAATCAAGAACTAGGACATTATCAGAATTGCCGCCAAGAAAATATATACCTTCCTTCTCAATGTACTCAACTCCGACAGTCCAAGCCAGAGCTTCAAGCGTATGCTTCAAATCAAGTTCGTTGAACTCGATGGAAATAACTTTTTCCTTAATGTCATCATAGACAATCAGGTTAATCTTGAAAAAACTGGAAACTTCGGAAGCCACCTTCCAAAGCTCGAGCTTTTCAGCCTGCAAGGAAAATCTATCGCTTGTCGGCTGGCTTGTCTTCAACCTCTGTCCGGATTCCTCTTGTTGCAACTCTGTAGAGCTTGCCACCTGCGCGAACATCAGTATAGACACGATCAATCTTGACAATCTCGAAACCTTCATAGACACCGCCTTTCTCTATTCTAAAACCATCGTCATAAAAAATACAGTTTGAAGTTATCCCGGTAATCTTGACCTTACGCATAGGCACTTTTGCTTCTTCCTTCTTGCCCTTTCCTTCCTCTTTTGTCTCATCCCCCTGCCCTTTAACCTGGTCTACAGTCTTTACGGCTGAATTTCTTGAAATAAGCTTGTGTATTGTGGCATAGCAGAAATAAATAAACATGCAGAAGACAACCATGATTAGGAGCTGAGGCCATGCCTGAACAAGAAATTCACGAAGGATTTGAAACTTGCTCTTATTAATGTCCGAGGAAGCAAGCTTGCTTGAATCTGCAACCTTGTTTAAGAGAATCTTATGCTTGGCGCCTTCACGCTTTGAAAAACTGTCATAGCAGAGAAAATTTTCCTTGTCCGCCCTGAACCTCCAAAAATCATCAGGGTCCTTTGAAGTGTTATTTCTCTCAAATCCCTCTATGATGAAATACATATAGAGGTTCTTAAGACCACGGAAGCCGCCAAGGATGTTTGGATACCTTTTGATAACATCATTCGGAATCATATTCTTATAGAGAGAATTATAGCAGACATAAGTATACTGTACACCCTTTTGGATGTTCAAATCTATCAGGGAAATATCATGAGTTATGAGATAAAGATCATCCTTATCATGTCCATGCTGTAGGACATAATTAAGGAGCTGGAGCCGCCTTTCCTGTATATCTTCACCCTTGCGCTTATAGTCAACAGCATTGAAATAATTGTAAATCTCATCGATCATTATCACTGAGTTGTACCGCTTGTACCGCCAAAATTCATAGATACATTCAATAGGGAAAAACAGCCTTTCGTGATTAACTGCAACCTTGTCAGTCTTCACAAGAAGTTTTGAACCGTCCATCTGCAATACTTCTTCAGTCTCAAAATCAAGCTTCCTGTCACGCTGGAAATGCAAAGAACAGTAAATCGGATTCTTCTTCCGGAAGTTCCGAAGCTCATCCCATGCAGGAAAACGCCTGATAATATGGATTCGTGAAAGAAGCTCTTTCATATCCTCATGGAAGTTGATATTGATAGGGTTCCGGGATTCACTCTTTAAAATCTGTTTTGCAATGATGTCCGGATGAACTGGAAGATTAGTATAGATATGCCGATCAGTACCCTTTAGGTATGACTTCATTTTCAAAACACAGAAATTTGTCTTTCCCTGTCTTTGACCACCTGAAATAATTTTCTGCATTTGCGTCCTTTGAAGCTATTTTATTTGAATATCCCCCCCGTAAACATGCCGCCGATTTTCAGTTTAATCTTGATCATCATCTTGATAAAAAGTATCACGAGGAATGTATTGATCAGGATAAACGCTCCATCTATGCATGCATCGAGAGGGAAGAATTGATTTATTTGATGATACCAATAGTAGATTTGATTCGGCATAGCCGCAGGAAAAGGAAGATTATAGGAAGCAAAAGCTTCCTTGATAAGATTGTATATTGTGACATATATTTCATGCTGTACATGCTGAAAGACCTGCCAAAGATATATAAAAACCTCCTTTACGAAATCCCATATGGCCTGTACAACATCGACCAGAAACCCACATATGAAATTCACACAGGAAAGGAGGAAATCTATAATTGCCCTTCCTACAGCCTTGAACGCGTCTATTATCGATTGTATCATCAGAGGATATCCGTTATTGATTTAACTATCGAAAACCACTGAAACGCCGTCAGAACCCATATTATGACCACGAAGAATTCCCGGCACATATCACGAAGTTCAACAAAGAAAGGATAAGCCCCAGAACCTGAAAAATTGAAGCTTATGTCTTCAAGTCCGGAATAGAGCTTATGCAGAGGCAGAACCCAATCTACACCCTGCCCCGGCTGAGAGTTCCTAATGTCTTCAATCTTATCCTTGAAATCATCGATAAATGACGGCCTTAAATCGTTAGGATTCTCGTCTAAATGCGTATCATCTTCAATTGTTGGAAAAGAATGTTTAGGCACATTCTTGCCGGGAATTTCCGGATTGTCGATAATTACAGAACCACCCGGAACTAGTTTTTCGTTGATCGCCTCGAGAGTATCAAATATTGCGTCTAGAGTAGAATTGGTATGATCTAATTTCCCATCGATAGAAGTAACATGGGAATCTATCGAAGCAAGTTTCTGACCAACTTCATTTTTCAAGTTTACAAGTAGAGAATATGTCTGTACCTGGACTTCAAGAATGTTGGCTGTGTCCGTTGCAATATGCCCTGTATCCACCTTTATTTCAGAAAGCTTATTGACTATTGGGACAGTAATTATATTTGTCAACTCGTTGAAATTATCAACCCACACATGATAAGGATCATCTCCGCTTCCTCCGGGGTTATCCCCGTCTGCAAAAGTGGCTGTAATCGTATAATCTGTACCCGGCATGAGAAGGGAATTATTAGCCGTAGTATCAGGCAATCCAAGAAGCTCAGCTGATACCCACTTAACAAAATGCTGTCCCTGTGGAACTGTTGGAGATATGGCAACTAACGTCCCCTGAGCATAGTCCCCCGAAGTTATGCCACCGACTACTGTCAAATGCGGATTCTGAGTAGTAAAAGTTGCTGTTACAGTAACATCATGATTAGGCATGAGAATTGAACCATTGGCAACATTTGCCGCAGTCGTAAGATGGTCAACGTCTCCCGTCCATGATACGAATAACTGCCCCTGTGGAACTATAGGAGCAATATAAACAGTAGACCCCTCTGGATACGTTCCGGAAACCTGACCATTATTCACTGTAAGATTATAATTTGAAGGTGATGGAGGGTCAGTAAACCACCACACACCGGATACATTATGCCAAGCGACTGCCCGTACACGTTCCCCTGGCTGTAGAGTGACAGAACCAAAATTATAACAGTCTATCGCCTGTAAAAGAGTGGAACCATTTCCACGCATTAGAGCGATATTATTTTCACCTGAAACGACATGGCATTCAACAGTAAAAGGAGCATTTGTCGTATTGACATAACCATATCCCGGTTGAACATTGAAAATATTATCCCAAGTACCTGCATCAGATGCGGCTGGCAATGTCTGATTCCCAGCTTTTGCCATAGAGCAGAACGAGACCACGACAAGAGCTATGAATAGAATTTTCCCGTAGTTGATTTTCATTCGTTCACCTCCTCGAAACCGTACCTTTTGATTACTGATTCGTGAAGCCTTGCTTCACAATCACCGCATAAATGAATATGATAAATTCCATTCTTGAAATGCTTCGTATTCGCTATAGGAAACTTGCACCCGTGACAATTGAACCTCTTGAAAAAATCCTTGCAGAAAAACTGTTTAACCGCCGACTTCAAATTTATTTCCGTCTTCATATGCGTCCTTTCGTTCTCAGTTACCTTTTTTCAGACCCCCTGCCCTTATGCTTCGTCCCTTTCATCAGATCATATAAATTCACACATGCGACAATCAGAAATATCGCCTTTCCAACAAGCCTCAGTAGTTGAATCATGTTCAATGGCTCCTATATGCTAGAAACAGCAAAACACCCGTCATAAACGCACAGAAATAAAGCAGTGCACCCAACAGGTCATTAGTCCTTGTGGACTGCACTAGAATCGCATTCAAGATGTCATCCGTCGCACATTGCGAGCTGATGCAGAAAATTGAAATAAACGCTGTTAGAACTGCTTTATTCATAAAAAAAGGGGAGGGCGTTACCCCTCCCCTGCCCCCAGGGATTACTTACTGCCGCCCTTGAACATGCGGATTATGATGTATATCCCGATTCCGACGAGAGCAATAAGCGCTCCCCATTTCGCAGTGCTGATGACAGCATCGATTATGGGATTCGCGAGAGCTTCCGGATGGAACACGGGAGCTGCTCCCGCTTCCTTCGTCACAATGCCGAGACCTTCATCGACGGCCTGAGCGTTCGCGGAAACCAGACTCCCAAGCGCGACAACTGCACCGACCGCAACGGTCATTGCAACGGACTTGGCCTTCTCGAAACACTTCTTCCCGAAATCAAGCATCTTCTTGAACATCTTCTCTTCTCCTTCATTTATTGTTTTAAGTTACATATTCTTAATATTGCGTCCGCCGTTGAAAAGCGTGACCATGAAGGTTACTGCGGCCGCAAGCGACCAAACACCCCACGCTATTCCAAATCCGCACACAACACAAGAAACCAAACTTGTCCCTAGTTCCAAATCCATTATTCCCCTTTCCTGTCTATTGACTCCCTGAATGACAAGCCAAGAAACAATCCAGAAAGAAACATTGCAGTGCCTATAATAAACAAATCCATCTATCTGCCCTTCTTTTTATCGAAGCATTTTTTTAAAAGAATATCCTCTATGTCAATCTCAATCTGTGCTGGAACTCTTATCTTCTTGCATTCTTTCATTATCTGCTTTACCGCCTGTTCTGCTGATCGATAACTCATTCCATATCTGTAAGATTCTTTCATCCCAACACCTTTTTTTGGAAAGAAACCCGGTAAGGACGCTTACCGGGAAGCCCACTGGCTTTTTGTTCCTGCAATTGATTCCATTTCAAACTTGAACGTCTGCCACTTTCCTGCGAATTCTTCCTGAAAAACATCCTTCGGCTGTTTAAAATCTCTGACTTCGATAATCTTCTTCTGCAACCTGTAACGAGTCTTCTTATCACATATGGCGAAGAAAGCCTGTATCCCCTCCCGCTCTATGAAATACTCCGCCAGTTTCGTGAAAGTGTTCTTCTTTGCGAAGTAAAACTTCTCTGTATACGCCATATGTCGAAACGGATTGCTATCAGGATCATAATTCCAAGTCGACAGCCAGAAGAACCCCTTCTTTATCTCCGCCTCAATACGCCACCATGAACCGCCGATCGTTATGTCGAATGACTCCTTTTGCTCTAATGCCTTATTGTAAATCCTTGTGAACTTGTCCGACTTAGGCGAACCAAGATAAACACTCTGCGCCCCAGTATCCTTACCCCAGTAGACCGAATGCTTCCTAATATGCTTGTCTTGGAAACACAGCGGATTAAGCTCCCTTCCATAGTCAATTGCAACGTCTATTCGAGAGACGTTGCAGGCTATCAGTCTTTGCTTTCCTATCAGCTGTAAAAGTACACAAATTTCATTGAGCTTAAGTTTAGAGGGATTGAACTCAATTCGAAGCTTCGAATCGGATTCAATCCCTCTGCCCCACGACACGAGACAATCTTTATATTTGACGTTGTATTCAAAAATTTTCGTTTCATTATAGGTTTTTTCACAGTTGTCTAAAATTGAGTGTAGAATCTTGTAAAAACTTAGTGATTTTAAATCGTTTTCCCGTGTCGAGGGAACGTTAAAAACCAGTGCCAATTTGTCGATTGTTAAAACCGGCTCAGGGACAATTTGTCTACTTTCACCCGCTGTTAGACAGGGGTGAAAGTCCATTTGCTACCCTTTCGAGGGGGTTGAGCCTGCCAACTCGAAATCCGAGAAATGAGGCCTTTCCCAGCCGCTGGAACCGTCTTTCCCCTGCGCCCTGAACTTGGAAAGCCGTCCCGAGATCACCACGTCTATAGTCTTCCCCACTTCCGGTACCGGGACAGGTGCGAAGCATGAAACATCGAAAGAGCCCCCCATGTAGTCGAGGCTCACATACGTCGGTATCCTTCCGTCCTTGTTCGCCTTGTCAGCTTTCCTCACGCGACCTACAAGAACACCCTTCACCATCAGCTTTGCGTCCATTTGAGACCCCTTTCGGTTTGATTTTTTTACCTGACAAACGTAATAACGCTTGCCTTACATATGTCAATTTGCCGTCAGACTTACATTTGTCAAGCATAAAAAAGCTGATATTATGAGAAAAATACTTATTTTTGTAAGGTGAAGACATGAATAAAGACTTCAAAGAATGGTTCTTTCAAGAATGGAAAAAGACAGAAGGTCTTATACACCAATCAGATGCGGCAAGAATTATTGGTGTCAAACGTCAGTCTATCACAAACATGCTCGAAGATGGAAGGCTAAAAAAATACGAATTCGAAGGTTTAAGCCCCTATGTGAGCATCAAAGATATATCCCTGCTAATCCTCAAAAGAAACGGAAAAAGCTCAAAAACAAGCCTTTCTGACGATTCCAAGGGCATTCCAGAGCAGAACACAAAACCCTAGCCCTGCTCTGCGCCCAGAGAAATCAGGCGTGCTCGATGCCCTGGCATATATTTCCGAGAAATCCCAAGAACTCTCTTCCTGAAGCCAAGGCATCGAGCACGCCAACACGAATCAAGACGGAAGATTTCTTTTAATGAGCGCAAATAGCGCAACTTTCCAAAGACCTTAAGGGGGAATACCCCCTACAGCTTACCCCCTAAATCTAGTCCAGGACTGTATCCAACCTATACCCGGCAACGCTCGCATAACGGAGACTTCATTATGTTAAGTCGCCTGCATTGAGAAGAAGGCTTAATACGCTTCCTATTGTGTTTGCCTTCAAGTAGTTACAAGTACAGTCCGGTTTGACTGTTGATAACTTGTCAATTCTGCAGGATTTCATTATTGAGGTCTTTAATCATCTCGTCAGGCAGTGGCGATATTGAAAGTATCACTGCAGTCTTTCCATCAGGGAGGACGGCTGTTTCGCCAATCTTTTTATGCATGAGCGCCTTTGAAAACATTGAATCGGATGAAAGCATGTTCCTTTCCGGATCCGAATCCCATAGTCCTACTATATGATACTTTTCCTTGCGTCCGTTGGTGTCAATGCATATGGTGGTACCGATCTTTGCGCAGTTGGAGGTGAGCGGTTCAAAGTTCAACGGTATCACATTCGCCAAATCCAGCTCCAGTTCCGCCTTCCGACGGTTGAGGAACCTCTGCCTTTCCTTTGCTGCGGAAAATTCTGCGTTCTCCCTCAAGTCGCCAAAGCCGCGTGCATGAGCGATAGCGGCGGTATTTTCAGGGAGATGCTTGTTTATTATGTCCTCAAACTCTTTCACCCTGGCTCCGTAGGACTTCATGGAGGTGACGGGAATAGGGGATTCATCGGATGAAGCGGCAGGTGACTGGATATTGACCGCCCCCCTGCCCTGATTCTTCTCCAGGAATTTTTTAAAATCCGGTGAAAGCCTGGACATTTTCACAAGAAGACTCTGCACCTCGTGCTGAGTGAGCGCGCGGTTCATGCGGATGCCTTCGAATATCTCGTCCTCGTTCTCCGCATGTCGTTCCAGGAGATATTTCTGCATCTCCTGGTTCTCTATGAGCAGCTTCTTGAGCTCCTTGTTGGAATTGGGCCAGGATGACGGCACCATTGATATAGAATGGAAAATGCTCCTGAAGCTGAATTTCGCCAGGAGCTTGTCGGGGACGCTGTTTCTGTTCTTCCATATATGCAGGAGGAAGTCGGAGGACAACGGATCACGGCGTATGACCTCGTCATAGTCAAGATAGCCGGCGGGGGCGGCATTTATCGCCCTGAGAGGCAGTACAAGGAGGAGATCGCAGAGGTATTTCCTCGAATGGGATTCGCTTGTCAGCTCCAGGAGCTCAGGTATATGTCCGCATGGTATCTCGTCCCACATCCGGAGGTCTTCCATGTCGGCCTTGGCTGGCTCCTTCGGCCAGAAGGGCGGATTTACGCATGAATTCCTGATAATCCCGCCAAGCTCAGATGCTGATATTCCGGAGACGCGCAGCAGGGCAAGCGTCTCCGCGAAAAATATCTGTTCCTTCAGAGACGGCTCGGCCTTCAGCTTGGCCATGCATTCTCCGAGCTTCTTTTTCTCATCTTCACTTACCGAGTCAATCGTCTGCGACTTTTCCTTCATCCCGGTGAGGATGGCGTGGAGCTCCTTGAAGTTTCTTGCCGATAGGATGTTCCTGCCGGCAGCGTAGGCGTCCGTGGCTGGAGCATCCTTCCACCATGAATTGAACTGCTCCAAGGACAGGATATCCGGCACAAGGGTTGAAAAGGCGAGCTTGTCAACCTGCGCATCTGTCAGCGGAACCACTGCAAACGACTCGAGACTGGAGCGCCATGCAGAACGGGAGGTGCCGGAGAAACCGCTCTTTGAAGCAAGCTTCTGGAAAAGTACGGAGTCCGCCGAAAAGAGAAGAAATTCCGAAAGGACCTTCTGGAGCGACACGGAGCAGTTCTTCCTTGTCCCGAAGACGTCTTTCACCGATAGTTCGCCTGTCAATGTGTCGGCGGACAGGATGTTGCCCCACTTGTTCTCCTTTTCTGAAAAGAAGAACTGTCCGTTCCTGATCGCCTTCAGCCTGTTGAAGCGACTGGAAATCTCCTTCATGCCCACAGAGGCATCCTTTATGCCGATGGCGGTGGCGGCTGAATTTCTCGGGAAGTCCGGCGGCAGTGTCTTTTTAAGGGACTTGAACAAGGCGTTCCTGAGCTGCGGGGTGTCGGCGGGTGAAAGCGCGCAGAGGCGAAAGAAGAAGAGGGATTTGCCTTCCGAGCTCTCGATAGAGTCGCCCCAGCTGTCTATCAGCAGGGCAATATGCTCCTGTGTCTCAACGGAGGCGATATCCACGGCAGGCTGGGAAAGGCGCGAAATGAGCGTGTCTATCAATGTCTGGCTGTCTGATTCGGCCGCTTCAAAGAAGAGTCCCTCTAGGTTCTGTTGCGATGTCATTGTCAGATGTGTCCTCAGAGTGAATCTTTCGGCTCGCCATTGTAGCGGATGTAGTTTTCCTTGGAATGCGATTTCAGGGCTTTTGCAGTAACCGGATCAAACGGTCCCCTTACCAGTACGCTGTCCTCGTATTCACTGGAGATCTTGTCAGGCATGATCGAGCGGTAGTAGACGCCGTCTATGAGGAATGCCACCTCGCTATAGGCGTGGTTGACGCTGAGCTGCATCCAGGCAAGCTTGCCGTGGTAGTCCAGCTTCAGCTGGAGATCGTAGAATCCTTTCTTCTGCGCCGAAGGGATGATGTCTATTTCCATGACATTGCGCGAATGCAGGTAGGAGTTTGTGTTCACGCATATTGTCTTTCCGGAATAAGTCGGCACTTCCTTCTCGATATTGGCGGCCCTTGGAAACTTGATAAGCTCGTTGATGGTAAGAACGTATGAAGGCTCCTCCTTCTTGTTTGCATCAAGTGTTTCGCATCCGGACACGTACAGGAGGGAGGCCGCTGAGACCAGGAGCAAGGCTGTGAATAGATTATTTCTCATAACTGGATCCTTTTTTTGACTTTGTTTATGTTTTTCCTGAAAATCTTGGTGTTGCTGGAATCCTGGGGCGAGGAGGAAGTTCCGTCCTCCTGCTGGGGATTCCGGGCCTGCTGGGCGTTTTTAGCGTCCTCCACAGCCTTTATTATCGGTTCCGGCAGATCGGAAATCTGTATAGTGTTATTCTCGCAGAGGGTCGCAACCCTCTTAAGCACGTTCTCAAGCTCACGGACATTGCCTGGCCATCCATAGCGGAGGAACGCATTCATGGAATCCGATGAGATGGACACCGCATGCCTGTTCTCCTTCTCAAATTGCTCGAGGAAATGACTTACGAGCAGGGGGACGTCCACTATCCTGTCCTTCAGCGGCGGCATTTCGATCGGTATGACGCTGAGCCTGTAGTAGAGGTCA
>CAZDNQ010000077.1:0-12697 GCA_964506605.1 uncultured Victivallis sp.
TGTATTCGTTGCCTGAAATCTGCTTCTTCGAGCCTGGATTATGGAAATCCCTGCCTGTGACAACCTGGATTTTATAGAATGTCATATGCCACCTGCTTCTTCCTCCATCGGCAAAATATATATTCTATCTCTGAAAAAGACAAGATCATTTCCTGCCGGACATGTCCCTGTACTGGCGGGGCGACATGCCGGCGATCCTGCGGAACTGGCGGGAGAAATAATTGCTGTCGCTGAACCCGCTCGCATAGGCCGTCTCGGTTATATTGTGCCTCCCGGCCTGCAGCAGCCGTTCCGCATGCCTTATGCGGAGCCGTATCAGGTGTTCAAGCGGAGTGGTGCCGAAGGTCTTCCTGAACATACGCAGGAAATGCCTTTCGGACATGGCCGCGCGTCCGGAAAGATCCTTTACCGTGGAATGCTTCACATAGTTCTGCTCCATCCAGGCGATCGCCTCGCTGAACCTCAGCAGCCCGAACTTGGAAGTGTCGGAATCGGACGAGTATATACGTGAAAGAAAGACTATCAGCTCAAGAAGGTAGGCCTGGCCAGTACAGTCGAATCCCGGAGTCCTCATGTCCATCTCCATTCTCAGCCTCTGGACTTTTTCGAGCGCCTCCTTCAGCCTGGCGCTGTCGAGCCTCAGCAGGCTCCTGAATCCGCTGCTGCTCCTGCGTGCCGGCTCCATGACGAAAAGGGCCTGGTATCCCGGAAGCGTCCTGAGCCTCCCGAATGGAAAGCTGACAAGCTCCGGCCTGAACATCACATTGCAGACGCGGAAGTCGCCAGTAGCCCCCTCAAAGCCATGCTCCTGCCTGCCCTGCAGGACGTAGACGTCCCCGCTTCCCACATCGTAGGACTTCTCATTTATGAAGTGCCTGGCATGCCCCCCGAGTATGATCACAATCTCAACATAGTCGTGGCTGTGGCGCTGGAATCCGCCGCCGAGATTGTGGATGTTTATCTGGCAGAAGTCGTCCTCACGCGCGAAATGCTGCCTTGCCGATATCTTGTGTGTCATGGCGGTATCGTACTAATATTTGTCTCTTTTGTCAAGGTTTTTAATCTTTTCCTACAGTAACTTTGTGGAATTTAAATGACAGTATCAGGCTTGTTTTTCCCAGGCAGACGCCGGAAAAACACTAAACAGGAGATATAAATGAAAAGAATCGACCTTTCAGGCGAATGGAAGCTTATCAGAGTGAAAAACAAGGAATCCGTCCCGGCACAGGTTCCGGGCGACACACATAGCGCACTGCTGGACGCCGGGAAGATCCCCGACCCCTACTGGGCCGACAACGAGCTCTCCCTGCAGTGGATCGGACGCGAAGACTGGATATACAGGAGGAGCTTCAACGTGTCCTCTGAAATGCTTGCGGGTAAATCAGTGTTCCTCAACTGCGAGTTCTTCGACACCATATCCGAGATAAGGATCAATGGCTCCAAAATAGGCGTCACCGAGAACATGTTCGTCCGCTACAGGTTCGAGGCCAGGAAGGTCCTCAGGACGGGGGAAAACACAATAGAGGTCCTCTTCCGGTCGGCGGAAAACGCCGCGGTGGAGGCCTCCAAGAAACTGAAGTATCCTATCCCCTTCGGCAACAATCCCGTCCAGTCTCCAAACAGGAACCTCATACGCAAGGTCCAGTGCCATTCAGGATGGGACTGGGGGCCATGCCTCATGGTTGCAGGAATATACGGCGACATCTATCTCGAAGCCTGCTCCGACGCCCGCATCGAACACGTCTGCTGCGACCAGAAGCACTCGAAGGGGCTCTGTGAAGTAAAGGTCAACTGCGAGGTTTTTTCTCCGGACGGCGGAAAAACTGAAATGAATATCAGCCTTGGCTCAGAAAAACTGGTCAAAACTGTTGATCTGAAGCCCGGAACGAACAAAATAGACGGAACGGTGGCCGTCAAAAACCCAAAGCTCTGGTGGCCTAACGGCTTCGGAGAACAGCATCTCTATGATCTTTCGGTCAAGGTAGGTTCATCCGAGGTTAAAAAGAGGCTCGGGCTCCGCAGGATCGAACTGATCAGCGAGGAGGACAAGATAGGGCTTTCAATGATCTTCCGCGTGAACGGAGTCGATATTTTCGCAAAGGGCGCCGACTGGATCCCGTGCGACGCACTCCCGCAGCGCCAGACACGCGAAGCGATGGATTACCTGCTTGACAGCGCGGTCAAGGTCAATATGAACATGCTGCGCGTCTGGGGCGGCGGCCAGTATGAGTTCGACTATTTCTATGACCTCTGCGACGAGAAGGGGCTGATGATCTGGCAGGATTTCATGTTCGCGTGTGCGATGTACCCGGCGGACGACAAGTTCCTGGACCTTGTGCGGCAGGAGGCGGAATACCAGGTGAAACGCCTCCGCGACCATTCCTGCATAGCTCTATGGTGCGGTAACAACGAGAACCTTGGCGCATTCGGCTGGTACAAGGAGTGCAAGGACAACCGGGACCGCTACCTGGTCGACTACGACCGTCTCAATGAAGGAGTGCTTGGAAACACTGTCCGCTCGCTTGATCCGGACCGCGTCTTCTGGCCAAGCTCACCATGCGGCGGACCAGGGGATTATTCCAACAACTTCCACAACGACAAACGAGGCGACATGCATTACTGGGGCGTATGGCACCAGGGCAAGTCATTCGACAACTTCCTAAAGATATTCCCCAGGTTCTGCTCTGAATTCGGATATCAGTCATTCCCTTCAATGGATACTGTCAGAACCTATGCTCCTGAAGATCAGTTCAATGTGACATCCCCTGTCATGGAGCACCACCAGAGGAATTTCGGGGGAAACTCCAAGATCATCGAAATGTTCTCGCGCTATTTCCGCCTCCCGGAAGGCTTTGGGAACTTCGTCTATCTCAGCCAGGTCATGCAGGGACTGGCGATAAAGACCGCTGTCGAGCACTGGCGCCGCCTGCGTCCGGACTGCATGGGGACCATCTACTGGCAGCTGAACGACAACTGGCCTGTATGCTCCTGGGCCTCCCTGAACTACCAAGGCTCATGGAAGCTCCTCAACTACATGGCGAAACGCTTCTACGCGGACACCATTGTAAACGCCATCCAGGACGACGAGAAGAAGCAGGTGGAGATATTCATGACAAACGACTCCCTCAAGGCGAAAAAGGCGGCAGTGTCAATCCAGGTCAGGGACATGTCAGGGAAAGTCACTTTTGAGGACGATATCACGGCCTCGATCCCTGCGAATTCCGCAAAATCGCTCCGCAAATATGATACTGCCAAACTTACGTCGAAGCCTGATTCTCATTTCATGACGCTGACAATGGAGCTGGACGGAACTGTCTTCCGGAACGAGCATTTCTTCTGCGTCTGGAAGAAGTACGATCTGCCAAAGTCTGAGATAAAGATCAAGACCAGGGCTGTGAAGGAAGGTTTCGAGGTGAAAATGGAAGCGGACCGCCCCGCGTTCTATGTCGGAATCTTCGCCGAAGGAGTGAAAGGGGAGTTTGACGACAACTGCTTCACCCTCATACCAGGAGAGGCGAGAACACTCCTTTTCGTTCCCAGACAGGAAGTGACAACAGAGGAATTCAAAAAATCCCTCCTTGTAAAGCACCTGCGCCAGACATACGCCTGATCCTCCATGGATTCCCGGAGACAGCTTGCGCGGTCTCCGGGAATTTTCAAAATCTTGACGACATCCGTTGAAACGGCATTGTTCCCAAATATATTTGTTAATCCGTCTTCAAACTTTTGGGAAACATATATGACTTTGATGCGTCAAGCCGGTATTTGTCTGCGTCTGTCTGCCATTGCGTGCCTGCTTTTATCCGCTTACCGTGCCGGCGCCGAAGACAAGAAGTTCTCCTCTCCGGAAAAACTCGTCGTGCTTAAAAATGGCGCTTCCTCATGCGGATTCCTCGCCCGGATGGACGGAAAAATCTATGTCTTCACAAGCATTCATGCAGTAGGAAGGGCAGGCTTGAACCTGATGTCAAAGGATGGGAAACCTGTCAAATATGAATCCATTGAACTGGCATCAGACAGGGACATTGTCAGATTGTCCGTCCAGGACCAGAAGTCGCCTGCGTTCGATGTTGAGTCCGCCCCCAGGATGGACGAACCTGCGGTCATAGCAACCGCATCCTTGTCCAGTCCTGAAAAAACTTCCCCCGACATAAGCACTGCCGCAGGCAAGGTCGCAGGGATTGGTCCGGCATTCTTCAGCGTAAGCCCCTCCGACAAAAATCCATTGCTGCTTGCCGGCTCCCCGGTAATTGACAGCGAAGGGAAGGTGCTGGGAATCGTAAGCGCCGACGCGCCGGTCCTGCAGAAGGTACAGCCCCCTCCGCCGCCACCTCCACCAAAGGCAGACCCCAAGAAAGGCAAGCCCAAGGCTGCTCCTCCGAAACCGAAGTCCGAGCTGCCCGATTTCAAATATGAAGTCAACTGGGGCGGTCTCGTCTGCTCGAAACTTTCAGGCGATATCAAATGGATCCCGGTAAAGCAGCCGGATCTCTGCGCCGCGGCAAAGCTCTTCAACGATTCAAGGGGCATTATAACGGAATATCTTTCCCTCATGTCGCAGTGGTGCGTAAATCCATACGCCCAGATCCCCCCCAGGGACGACATGCTGCCGGAACTCAAACCCTGGCTCGATGAACATAACAAGAAGACAGAGAACAATCCGAAGTATATAGCCAGCATCAAGGAGAATCCGAACCATTTCCAGGAGCTTTCCAGGCAGTTGCGGGAAACTGTCAGGACCGACGGGGCGAGGTTTGGCAATTTCTTTTCAGCCAAGATGACCGCCCTTAAAGGGCTGAAGCTCAGCCCATATACGGAGTTCTATGGTTCACAGATGGCAAAACCCTATGATGATGCGCTTCAGATACTCACATCGCGATACGCTTCGATGGCATATATCTATCCGGACGATCTGCCTGTAGGTGGAAAATGATGAAAAAACTGGCACTCCCATTATTCTTTCTCGTGCTGGCGTCGATCCCCTACGTGAACGCCGCTGACACCGGAACTGCCGCCGATTCACTTGTCGCAATTGAGACTGAACGCGGATACAGGAGCGGAATATTGGTCAAGATTGACGACGGAGTCTTTGTTCTGACATCCCAGGACGTATTCAAGGACAGCTTCGTTTCAATGAAGACCATTTCCGGTAAAAGTCTCCAGCCCCTCTCTTATGAGGCCGTGTCCGATGAGCAGAACGGCACACTGAGGATCAAGACCGATTCGAATTCGGCGGTGGCTTCCATTGAAGATGCTAATCTGAAGGACGAGGAAGTCACTGTATTCAGGACTGATCCGTCATTCGGGATAATGTCGGCGGTCAAGGCTGGGATGCAGAAAGGATCCCTGAAGCTGCCTCCTCCCGGAAAAGACAAGCCCGCACCCTCGTATCTCAGAGATATCGTTGGAAGTCCGGTCCTGAACAAGAAGGGGAACATTGTCGGAATTGTCGGCTTGAAGGGGGCTTCCCTTCCATCCACGAAGACTTTCACCGTCAAATCCGAAACCCTGGCGTTGAAAAACGTGGTCCATCCTGTAAAAACCATGCTCCCTTGGACGAAGGTTGATTCCAAGGCGATGATGAATCAGATCTCCATGCTGAACGAAGCGGAGGAATTCCTGCAGGACTATCTTAAGGTCGCAGACCTCTGGTGCCAGAGCCCTTACAAGCCGATAGACATGACTCCCGAGCAGCCTGAAAAGATGAAAGCGTGGATACAGGCGAGAAACGAATCCATCAAGGATATCCCCGCGCTCAGTCAGAAGATCAAGGATGGAACCGGCAAGATGGGCGATTCAATGAAGAATGTCTGCGCCTCCCAGCTGAGGGAGCAGACCAAGCCCTACGGGAGGAGGCTCTGCGACTTCTGCCCGTTCTACCAGAGGAATCTTGACAGCATTGCTTCAAAAGGGGAAACCCCCTACCTGAAGAAGGCCGCTTCGGAGATTTCACCCGTGTACAAGACGGTCTACGATGAGGTCTGCAGGCAGTTCGAGGAAGAAATGGAGAAGAGGCTGCCGGCGCTCTAGATCAAGGACATCCCCTGTCCTTTTCCTTCATGAACAGAGGTAGAACGCATCCAACCAGCGCTGGAAGCCCTATGAAGATCATGTAGAACTGCCAGACACCTAGCACCCAGCCCGTGTTCACCGGAGGATTGGAAGGCCACCTCCACAGACCGCTCCCCATCCCTGCCATTTCGATCAGTGGAAAAGAAAAGCTGATCAGGACAATGACCGCCAGCCTCCTCCAGACGCAGCTGCAGCCGAATCGGCCGGCAAGCATGAATATTACCAGCGACAACAGTATCCCTCCGCATATGATGAAGACCGGAATTCCCGTCCCCGGAATCCAGAAGAGGAAAGATGGATTGTAGACCGTCACCTTGGAATGGAAGTTGTTGACAAGCTCTCCTGACAGGACCGTTCCGGCCGCCATGGCGGAAACAGAAATCTCAGGAATGCTTCGCCTCCTGATTGAACGTGCCAGGATCAATGAGAAAATAATTATGATGGCAATCTCGAACAGGATGTAGAATGCGGCCATGCATCCTCCTACTTATCATATAAAATTAGCATATAGGTGTACATATGCTAATTTTCCAGTCCTGCAATTCAAACAAGAAAGGAACTATGTCAACTATCAAATGGCATGATATCCAGAAGTGGGGCGTTGAAGGAAAAGGATGGAAGGACACGGAGAGATACTACGACAGGCTTCCGAAAAGGGCCAGGAAGATTGTGCCGGAACCGGTCTGGAACCTGAGCCGGAGCGCCACAGGAATGGCCGTGCTGTTCGAAACCGATGCTCCTGCGATACACGCAAAATGGGAGCTCCGTTCAGCCGAGATCAATGAGATCAATTTCCCTGCTGCCGGATTCAGCGGACTCGACATCTATACCTGGATCGGGAAGAAATGGCGCTGGGTCGCGGCCGGACAGCTGGTAAGGACCCCGAAACACCAGCAGCCCATCATCGAGGGGATGAATCCCATAAGACGAAAGTATCTCCTGTATCTTCCTCTGCGCAACCCCGTGGTAAAGATTGAAATCGGAATTCCTGCGGGCTCAAGTTTCAAGGCGATTCCTCCGCGCAAGGAAAAACCGATTGTCTATTATGGGACATCAATCGCCCATGGCGCCTTTGCCTCGCGTCCAGGCATGGTCCATTCGGCGATCCTCGGCAGATGGCTCAACAAACCCGTAATTAATCTTGGTTTCTCCGGCAACGGGAAGATGGAAAAGGAACTCGCGGAACTTATCTCCGAACTTGATGCCCAGATATATGTCCTGGACTGCCTGCCGAACATGAGTGTTGAACTGGTCAACGAGCGCGTTGAGAACTTCGTCCGCATCCTGCGCGCAAAACACCCAAAGACCCCTATCGTCCTTGTCGAGGACCGTCCGCACTCTAACAGCTGGATCAGGCCCGGTCTGATGGCTGACCATATGAAGAGATGGAAGGCCCATGACAGGATCTTCAAAAAGCTCAAGAAAGACGGAATCAAGGATATCTACTACATAAAGGGTAAATCCCTGTTCGGCGATGACAATGAAGGGTCTCCTGATGCCAGCCATCCGACGGATCTCGGATTCATGCGCCAGGCGGAAATCATGTATCCAGTACTCCGGAAACTGTGCAGGAAATAATATTTTAATGTAAATATCGTATAATATGCTGTAACAAAACCAGGAGGGAACATGAAACTTGTCAGGACGGCAATCATCGCGGCTATGCTGGTTGGAGGAATCTCGTTTGCGACTTCCGCAGAGGAGAAGAAACTGGAAACCAAGGATCCGCCTGCGACAATCACCAACAAGGACGACAGGAAGATCATCGACCAGGGGACAGTGATCGGAAAGGTCGCTAAGATCGGGGATAGATTCATCGAGGTGACTTCGGAAAGCGGAAAAACTGCTCAATACATGGCTGAATGGAAAGGCGGGAACAGCGGCGGACCGGACAAGTCCATAGTGGCCGCCATCGAGAAGCTCAAGGTCGGCGACACTGTCAAGATCGAGTGGTACGTCAACGACCATATCCGCATCAAGAAGATCGACAAGGTCGAAGCTGCTGCAGGCGCTAAGGAAGAAAAGAAGAAGTAGTTTCTGTTATGCCTGAATATTGTTTGTAGTTAAGCCATTCTTGGCTGTTTTACTGAAGAACACGCAAAAATGCGTTAACTACAAACGAATTTTCAGGTTCAAGACTATGGTCTAAAGATCTTTTCTGCAGCAATGCGATCCTATTCCCTGTTTTTTTCGGATAACATCTTGTTGAGCCAACGCCATGCCCTGCGGTCAAATTCCGCGAACCAGTCATGTCCGAACCCAGGCATGGGGACAATTGCTTTATCAGTTGATCCCAGCCGCAGATATACCGCCCATACGCTGTATGGTGGTGACACAGGATCAATAAGACCGCCGTTCATAAGTACAGGACATTTGACGTCCGGCGCGAAGTTCATCGGATCGTAATAGGCGATGCAGCGTCCGTCCGCATCGTCCGGTGCAGGAGGGGCGCCTTTCAACTCCATTCCGTCCGACTTGGGCCCGCTCTTGTATTTCGGATCCTTCGGATCATCGAAGGGTTCATTCATCCCGTTGCATCTGGATATCCAATGCAGCTCAGGATAATTCGGCGAGTTCGCTATGCACGAGACAACTGCCGACACACGCTTGTCCAGCCCGGCGACAACTATGCCCAGACGCCCGCCCTGGCTGCCGCCGGCGGCGGCAATCCTGTTCTTGTCCACATAGGGAAGGGAACTGAGATATTCCACCGATCTGGCAGCTCTAAGATAAAGATTGTAGAAATAATATTTTTCCGGAGGTTCGAAGACAGGGCTGTCTCCATATCCTGGAATCGATCCATATTTCGGAAGATCCACGTCCTGCCCGTGCACCTGGACGTCAATCGCCACATATCCATGCCTTGCATGCTCAAGAGGGCGCGGCCTGGCATTGAATCCCGCCCCTGGAAGGACCAGCATGGCGGGGAAAGGACCGTCACCTTTTGGTTTGGCAAGCCAGGCGTATACCCGGCCTCCATCCGGTCCGGCAAAACTTATCTTGAAGGATTCAACTTCATCAAACTTTCGGCCTTCAGGATCATATTCTCCGGGAAGGCATGCGCTTTTGAGGTTGTACTCGTCAATTTCCTTGCCGACGTAGACCTTTATTTCGCTTTCGATCTTCGCATCGAGCGGGATGGCGGCATAGTCGGACATCGCCTTATCCCAGAACGCACGAAAATTGGCAGGACGAGTGTCCCTGAGAGGCATCTCATCGGCCTTCCATCCGAACGTGCAGACTCCTGAAAGCGGCCGTGGCGCATTCTTGTCATCTCTTTTCAATCCTGTATCAAGCGTGACTCTGAGGTCATAGAAACCTGGAAGCAGTCCTTCGGTATCTACGGTAAAACGGAACAGGTTTGGAGGCAGAGCCTCGGCTTTGCCAGAACGGAACGGTTTCTCAATCATGTTCCGGTGCAGGGTCCATTCCATTCCGACCGAGCGGAGTCCTGCCTGGCAGAAGATCTCAATCTCCTTTACATCCTTGAAAAGCATGTCGGCCGACTGTCTGCTGTAGAAAGCAAGCTCCGGTTTCTGGGGAGGCGAACACTTGTCCCCGAAAGGTACTGCAAGATTATGGTTCATGGCTGATGCTCCACTTATTAATAGAATTCCAACAAGATAAGTCAATATATGTTTTTTCATATCCGCTTTCCACCTTCGGATTAATTACTCATCGCTGGAATACCATGGTCCCCCAGTTCTTCGGGACCATCTGCAGCTCGAACACGACATCGTCTACAAGTCCTGTCTGCTGGTTGCTCCAGTATGCGCGCAAACGGGTGCGCTGTCCTGCCGGATCGCCGAATGTAACCCCGAAATCACCGCGGTATCCGGTGTCAGGCTGCGGCTTGAAGCCCAGAGCCGACAGCGGAATCGCCGCTTCAACCATGTAACCTTTCCCGTTCTCAGCCTTCACTTCAATCTTCGCATCAGGAATGATGTCCACATAATCCATCACATAGTTGGCGACGACACCGGAAGTGAAAGACCTTGTCTTCTTCACGTCCGACTGTTTCCGGTAGAGCACCGCGACCGGCTTGCCTTGCAGGTTTCCGATCGATATCCTGAAGTCGCCGGCGGCGGCCTCGGCACGTTTGGAGTCGGACTTCGGATCTGATCCGAACTGGAAGTCCACCGTATCGCCCTCGGAATACATCTGCACGAATTCCTTCGCTCCGTTCATCCATGGAGTCTTGTCGTTCACCTGCCAACCGAGATAGAGGAAATTGTCGTCATAGGACATTACTGTCCTGACTTCGCTGTCGCCCTTCTTCCATTCGATGCGCTGGACCTTCGGGAAATCCTTGTCGAAATTCCCTGAGAACGACGATGCCGAAACTTTAGCGACGTTGTACTGGAGTCCGGCCGTGACCGACTGCAAGGCCTTCTCGCGGTATTCATTCGCTTTCGCTAATTCCCCCTGCGTCAGTTCGATCTGACCTGATCCGATGTCCTTTACTGAATCAAGTCCTTTCAGCTCAGTATCCCAGATCGCGCTTTTACCTGACTGTATGTAGACCTTGCCGTCCTTGCCCTGCGTAAGTGATCCGCCAAAGTCCTCGCCGCCGGATCCGGACGGGCATTCCGTCAAGTCCGCACCTGGAACTGCTTTTTCGGGCCAGCGGAATTTTGTGGGATCTCCCTGGAAGAGATGTCCAAGATAGAATCCGTCCCCGCTCAACAGATACCATTCCCCGAGATTTCCATTGATTGCCCAGAGTGTGCCGATCGGAGCTGGAAGGCTCGCAATTCCAACCGGACCGTACGCACCCCTGGTCAGGCCAGGCACCGGAGTAGGTGCGCGATGCGAACCATGCACCTGGAAATACGGATTTGGGTAAGTCCAGAGGATCTTGTTTGTCTCAAGGCTGAAGCACTGCCATTCATTGGTATCCATGTTTATTGTCAGCAGGCGTTTTCCAGTGGCATCTGGAATTGCGCAGCTGTAGTTGAGCTGATATCCATTGGCGTACTGAGGAGGAAGGACCTCCGCAGCCGCCAGATCATATTTCGGAGCGCCGCAGGAGGAATATCCCTTCAGCGGAAAACGGAGAAGGCGCTTGCCTGCCGGATCAAATCCGTAGAGAGTCTGGTCAAGGCCGAGGTTCATCGACCAGTGGTTTGAACCGACGAAGGTGACGACGAAATCGACTTTTTGGGCCTTGCCGAGATCCAGCTTGCCGCTTCCGTCCTCATCGGTCCAAAGACGCATTCCAACCGGTTTTGACTGCGCATCATTTATCATGAGGATTGCAGTACGCAGGACATATTTTCCTTCGCCAATGCGCTCGTAAATCAAGATGTCGCATGGGCCGTAACCTTCGCCTTTTGCCAAATACAGATAGAGCTTCTTGCCTGCACCTTCACGGAATGCGGCGAAACTATGCAGATCCTGCTCTACGGTTCCCGTGCACTTCGCATATCCTGTTGCAGGATCTATGCGCCATTCGCAGCCCTCACCGAACACGACATCCGGATCAAACGGGCTGATCGCTGCGCCGCTGGCACCATAGTGGGTCATGCCAAAGAATTCCTTCATCAATGCTCCGGTCTCAGCGTTCCATACGCTTACGCGCTTCGGATGGAAATTTGATTCCATCACCCAGAGCTTGTTCTCGTTGTCAACCGCCACTCCGAAAGGCTGGTACATTCCTGCGGGTTCATAGACTCCGACAGCCGGACGGCCGCCTTTTTTGCCGATAGAGGAAACCTGCTTGCCGCTTTTGTCGAAGACCAGCACCTGCTGGTCGGGTGCGGTGACACTTACATACATTTTCCCGTTCTTGTCCAGGGCCAGTGAACGTGCATTCTTCAATCCCTGGATGAAAGGAGCCACCTTGCCTGTCGCAGGATCAATCGATACAATCGATGTTCCTCCGGAAGTGTCACCCTGTGATGCAATCCCTCCTGTGATCATGTAGACGGTATTGTCGTCAACTGCTCGCACGAAAGATCCGTATTCCAGCGGCCAGGTCTTTAGGACTTTTCCAGTACTTCCGTCGAGTATTACGAACAGGTTTGTGTTCAAGTGGCGGATGGAATCGCCCAATGCCGCATCGATTGTCCTGCGTTTCGCCTGGGCGCCGGCGCCAGAGGGATCCTTTGCGATCAGATCATTAAGCTTGCCGACTATTGCACCCAGAGGATCCTTGTTGTCCAAATTCCTTGGCCTGGGCTCCTTGTCCTGCTGTCCGGCGAGCCATTCTGAAATGCTCTTGCGTGTCCTTTCGGAAAGAGAATTAACTATTCCGTCAAGAGGACCTCCTCCCGCCTGCATCTTCGTCAGGAAAGCCTTTATGTCGACGACATCTTCAGGCCGCAGCCGCGCATCGCTGCAGGTCGCATAGAGCTTGCCGTTCTTCGCATCGAGGCCGTCGAAGTGGTCGGGCATGCCTTCGGGCTTCTCCCAGGTCTCCTTGACTGGCATGATTGTGGACTCGCGCCCTTTCCACCACGAATAAGTCCCGTTCGAGGAATCAGCACGGGTTATCACAGGTTGAATGCCGCCATAATATGCATTCAGTATATATACAGTTCCTCCGTCAACGGCTATGACATTCGGATCTCCGGCGCCGGTTGTGTTTTTCAATCCCCACTGTACCACGCCCTGAAGATCAGTC
>CAZDNQ010000078.1:0-12693 GCA_964506605.1 uncultured Victivallis sp.
CACTACACCGGCAACAGCGCGACCGCCATTGCGGAGATCCTGTTCAACCAGGGCTATACCGTTGCGCTCATGGACAATGTGATGAACTGGGAATTCATGGAGACGGCTTCCTCGGTGGCAGTGCCGGGGTATCCGCCTGATGACGCGACGGACGTACGGAACGCGATCGGCAAGATGATAGAGGATCTGGAGGTCAACAAGGAACTGCATTTCCCGGCAAGGCTGATGCTTGGTTATTCACTGGGCGGAGTGCATGCGCTCATGATCGGCGACATGGAGAGAAAGGAGCCCCGGCTGAAATTCGACCGCATCGTGGCCCTCAATCCTCCTGTCAACCTCTCGGATGCAATCAATATCATAGACGGAAAAAGTCTGGCATGGAAGAAATGGCCGGATGACATGGTGTTCGCACGCGGATCGATGGCGGCCGCCAAGTATATGGCACTGGACAAGGCGCACAACAAGCCATACGTGGAACCTCTGCCGGAACAGGATAGGAATGCTGTCGAAGTGGCCGGTGGCAAGGGGAATGATTCCGAACCCAAGGATGCGAATCCGGAGGAATCCAAGGAGAAGCCTGAGGGGTACAAGCCTCTTCCCTTCACTGATACCGAGGCTCAGTCGCTCGTCTCCTACAGTTTCAAGATCTCCCTTCAGGAAGTCATAGTCAGCATCGTCATGGGGGGCAAATACCAGGATGTGTTCACAAACAAGTGCACCTGGGGCGACAGGACCGAATTCTACCGCGAGATCAACCAGATGACTTTTACGGAATACCTGAAGAAGATCATTGTCAAATACCGTTCTGAAGTTGAAAACCGCACAGTTACAATGGAAGAGCTGAGCGAAAAATCGAGCCTGCTGGCGATCGGCGACTACCTCCGCAATGATCCAAATGTATTCGTCCTGCATTCCGCGAACGACTTCCTGGAGAGCGCCGAGCAGCGCCAGTGGCTCAAGAAGACCATGGGTGACCGCTGCGTATTCTTCAATGTCGACGGACACCAGGGCGACTTCTATCTCGATGCCTACCAGAAGAAAATCGCCTCACTGGCCGCGGAACTGAAGAAGACGGCGGACGAAAGGAAGCAGACTACGGAAAACAACCTGCAGAAGACAGAAGGCGGAGCGGGAAAGTAGGATTTAGAAATTAGAAGGTAGAAGATAGAAAACGGGAGAGCGGATCGGAACAAGCTGAAGTTTACCTGCACGCAAGAAGCGCCTTCGGTTTATGCGCCTCAGTCGTACGACCAGTACTTGGACTCCAACGAGTTTGTTTTCCAGGGGGTAATGTTGAAATATCAGAACAACCTTTCGATCCATGCGATTCTAGGATTGCTCGCCCTGAATATTTGCTGTTTATACATCTCGACGTTATTCGTGAATGACAATCCGTATTTTTCACGATCCCCTGTTTTTTTTGCAATGGATATGCTTTTTTTGTGTTTAGTCCCTGTGGCTATTGCAATTTTCTGCAGGAGAAACTGGGGGGAGGATCGCATTTTCCGTCATCTTGCACTTGTCCCTTCTGATATTTCTTGCCATGTATGTTACAGAACGGATTTCGCGCGGGGAGTATCCGGCTTTGGAGGATCTCACAATAGTAGTCTGTGTCTTTTTTCCAGCCCTTCTGATAATCCTTCTTCTACATAACAAGCATGTCGTAGATGAGTTCAATAGAGATCGGCCTTTCAGTATTAAACTTTCAAGCAGGATGAGATTTGTAGCTGTAACTGCCTTAACGGCACTGATTGTAGTTCTTGCCGGCATATTTCTTGTGGATTATATTTTCACTGGAAGGCTTTATTATCTGATTGCCAATGATGAATATTCAGTTTCGAGATACAAGAGCGCTGAAAAATATTATTTCATGGCGTCACGGAGGGGGAATGTGGATGCGATGATTGCACTTGGCAGGATGTATGCGCAGGGAAAGGGTGTCGACAAGGATCTTGCAAAGGCGAAGAAATTGTTCTCCGATGCGGTTGCCAGAGGAAGTTGCCAGGCGATGTGTGAGCTTGGAATATTGATCCTTGATGAAAATGTGCCTGCTCCTGATTATGACACAGCCAGGAAATATCTTGAAAATGCTTCGGGCAAAGGATATGCCTCTGCCCAGTACAAGCTTGGAACAATATATTTGAATGGACTGGGAGGCCCCAGGGATCTTGAAAAGGCAAAGGAATTGTTCCGCAGCGCCTCACTTAAGAACAACGAGGCCAAGCTTGAGCTCCTTATCATGGCAAAGCAGGATGAACTTACCGCAATGGACAAGGAAGAAAATAGAGAGGAATATGAAAAATGCCGGACAAAATTGCAGCTTTTGTCATCTCTTAAGTCCAAGGACTATCGTACTGCCATGGATGCAAGTCTTCACCTCGCAACCATTTCAGAGAGGGGTGAGCCAGGCTATAATTATGCAGTTAGGAAGATAGCCCAGCTTGATAAGATGATTAGCCTACAGGAGAAGAAGGACGCAGGGAAAGAGAAATGATTTTTTATCTGACTGTCCGGCATCAAGTTTCCAGTTTCAAGCATCAAGTATCGAATTGCTCTTTACAATCTCCCCGACCAGGACCTTGCCAGATCTTGCTTTTGCGCTGACATCTGCGAATGAATTCGCCTTTGCGTCCGGAGCGTTCAGCTTAACCCTGATATAGTTGTCGGTCCAGCCTTCGCAGTCGCCGCTGCGCCTGGTTTTCTCGATAAGAATCCTGAGCGTCTTTCCGATCTGTGAGTCGAGGAACTTCCCGGCAAGGATGTTTTCAATTTCATCCAGGCGCCTGTGACGTTCACCTATGACTTTTGAAGGTATGGTGTCGTCGAAGTCCGCGGCAGGAGTTCCTTTTCTGGTCGAGAAGGAGAATATATGGAGGTTGGCGAAGGGGATGGATTCGATGAATTTGCATGACTTCTCGAACAGCCCGTCTGTTTCGCCGGGAAAACCGCAGATGACATCGGTCCCGAGATGGAGTCCGGGAATTTCCGCGAGCGCCTCATTTGCGAAATCCGCAAATTCAACCGAGGAATATTTGCGTCCCATCTTCTTCAATATCTCGTCTGCGCCGTGCTGGAGGGGCAGATGGAGGAACCGGCAGAGCTTCGGGCTCCTTTTCATTATCCCTATGAGCTTTTTATTTTCCGGATGAGGCTCGGTGGAGCTCAGGCGTATCCGGAAATCTCCGTCGATGGCGAGGAGTTCCTGTAGAAGTTCCGGGAGTCCTGACGAGCTGTCTCGGTACGTTGAAATATTGACTCCGGTGAGGACGATCTCCTTGTGCCCCTGTTCGAGGAGACTGCGGAATTCGCGGAAAATCTCCTTGCTGTCGCGCGACCTTTCCGGACCGCGCGCATATGGCACGATGCAGTATGTGCAGAAGTTCTCGCAGCCTTCCTGAATCTTGATGAAGGCCCGGCTTCGGAAGGGATAGAAGCCTGTGGATTTTTCCAGGAAAATTTTTCCGGCCGCCGCTTCGCGCCTGGGGACATGGCCGTTTATGTAATCGAGGATCTTCGACTTTTCAGGATTAGGGAGATAGATGTCAACGGCCTTCTCGTTCTTCCACAAGTCCTTTTCGACTTCGCTGTCGCAGCCGGTCGCAACGATCATGGCTTCAGGATGGTTCCGCCTGCAGGCTCGGGCATACTGCCTGCTCTTCTGGGAAGCGGACGATGTGACGGCGCATGAGTTTATGATGATAAGGTCGACTGGACTGTCGGTATCGGCCTCGACGATCTCGTAGCCTGCGTCCTTGAGGCGTCCGAATATCAGCGCGGTGTCGGCCTGGTTGAGCCGGCATCCGACTGTCACCGCCGCCGCTGTTTTTCTTCTTTTATCCATTTATCCTAACTTTGTGTCTTTGTGCCTCTGTGGCTCGTTTTTCAAATATTTTAACATTATATTCTAATAAGTCATTGCGTGCTTCGTCTTTATTATTGAAAAGACAGATTGAAAATCAAATTACTCCTATGGGGGAACTTATGAGAAACTGCATGATTGTCCTTGTGGCGGCGCTTTCTTTCATTTCATCAATACCCGGCTTCGCGGCCGACGAGAGGGAGAAGGCCCAGACGCTCTACAACCAGGGGAACTACAAGGAGGCATACGAGGCGTTTGCGAAACTCGCGCTCGGCGACGAGAAAATCCCCGCCATGGTCGGCGAGGATCTGTCGATGTCTGTCAACTGCCTGAACAACCTGGGCAGGCAGAAGGAATTTGACGACCTGATGGAGAATGTGATCGCGAAGAACTCCGGAAACTGGATGCTGCTGAAGAAGGCCGCTGAGATGTACATGTACTGCGACCATTACGGCTTCATGATTTCAGGGAAGTTCGAACGCGGCCACCACAGGAGCGGCGGAAAATATATGAATGCAATGGAACGCGACCGGATACGCGGGCTCCAGATCATGATGCAGGCGATGCCGATAGTCCAGAAGACTGGCAGCGGGAACGACAAGGCCCATTTCTACGAAGACTTCGCCAGGCTTATACTCCAGGGCAGGGGATACAACGATTCCTGGCAGATGCAGTTCCTCTCGGATCTTTCCCAGCTCCCCGACTTCGAGGAGGGATACTACGGATACAGAGGTGAGACAAAGGGGGCTCCTGTAGATGAGAACGGCAATCCTGTGTTCTACAAGATCCCCGCGAACTTCGCGGAATCCACCTGCGACGGCGAGCGCTGGCGCTGGCTCCTCGACGAGGCGATGAAATCCGAGCCGGGGGCTAAAAACGGAATCCTTCTGCAATATGCCGGCTTCCTGGGCTCGCAGTTCGGTGTCGAGACGATGTCGTCTTATGGAAGATTCTATGACTATGCGGATGACGGTGACGGCAGTGTGGACGAAGATTCCGAAAAGGACGAATCCGGTCCGTATGCCGTACATACGCTTGGAGAGGACGAGACTATTGCGAAACTCGCAACCGGAATAAAGCGGTTCAAGCTGCCTGATGAATACAACTACATAAAGATATACAGGAAGATATTGGACGACAACGACGGCTACAGCGCATCTGCAATAGGATCTCTGATCGATGTTTTCAGGAACAGGCGGCAGTACGTGAAGGCCGCGGGATACCTCCAGGAGAGCATCAAGAGGTATGGCGACAACCAGGACTATAAGAAACAGCAGCTTGACCAGATCATCGGGAACTGGGCGCAGTTCATCGGTTCGAAACCGCTCGTGGCGGGCAAGGCCGCTGAGCTTGAACTGTCTTTCAGGAACGCCAAGGCCGTCACCTTCGAGGCGTTCAAGATAAAGATTCCGGAACTGCTCACGGACGTCAAGGAATATCTCAAGTCGAATCCGAAGGAGCTTGACTGGGAGAGGGTCGACATCAACGACATCGGCCAGCGCATCGTGTGGCACGACCAGAAGAAATATATCGGCGACAAGGTGGCGGCCTGGGATATGAAGCTCCAGCCGCGGGACGCCCATTTCAACAGGACATTGCTGGTCAAGACTCCGTTGAAGGATGCGGGCGCATATCTTGTCACGGCGAAGCTTGCCGATGGCAATACCGCAAGGATAGTTGTCTGGTTGAATGACACGGTGATCATAAGGAAGCAGGGGAACAACGGATCGATCTACTATGTGGCTGAGGCGTCGACCGGCGCGCCTCTTTCAAAAGTCAAGCTTGATTTCTTCGGATATCGCCAGGTCGCTATAGACAGGAAGCTGATCGACAAGGTTGTGGGACGGCACTACAACATCGAGACCAAGACTTTCGCAGCTGAGGCGAATGACGACGGCGTCGTTATAATGGGGCCGGAGACAATGTCCACCAATTACCAGTGGATCGCCGGAACAGCGGCTGACGGCAATCGGGTTGCGTATCTCGGGTTCACCGGAGTCTGGTATGGAAACTACTTTGACACGGAGTACAACCAGACGAAGACATATGTCATCACGGACAGGCCAGTATATCGGCCGGCGCAGGAAGTCGATTTCAAGGTCTGGGTCAGGAAGGCGAAATACGACCAGGAGGACGTGTCTGATTTTGCGAACCGCGCATTAACCGTCATAATCCGAAACCCGAAGAACGAGGAAATATACAAGAAGACCCTGACAGCCGACCAGTTCGGCGGGGTCGAAGACAAGCTGATGCTCCAGAAAAGCGCGACGCTTGGCATGTATTCGATAACAATAGACAAGATTGGTGGTTATGGGAGTTTCCGTGTGGAGGAATACAAGAAACCTGAGTTCGAGGTGATTGTCGAGGCGCCGAAGGAGCCTGTGAAGCTGGGCGACAAGATTTCAGCGACCATCAAGGCGAAATATTATTTCGGAGCACCTGTGGCCGAGGCGAAGGTCAAGTACAAAGTCCAGCGCTATGAGCATAATGTCAAATGGTATCCGCCGATGTACTGGGACTGGTTCTATGGTCCCGGGTACTGGTGGTTTGCAGGTGATTATGGCTGGTATCCCGGCTGGAAGAACTGGGGATGCATATGCCCGTATCCGTGGTGGTTCCCGGCGCGCAATGTGCCTCCTGAACTTGTCATGGAGAACGAGGTGAAGATCGGCAGCGACGGGATCGTCAAGATAGAGATCGACAGTTCGGTCGCGAAGGCGATGCACGGCGACAAGGACCACCGCTACGAGATAACTGCGGAAGTAGTCGACCAGTCCCGCCGCACGATCTACGGCAAAGGCAGTGTGATTGCCGCACGCAAGCCATTCAGCGTGTATGCCTGGGTCGACCGTGGATTCTACCAGGTGGGCGATGCGGTGAACGCGAGTTTCGCAGGGCGGACGGTGGATGGGAAGCCTGTCAAGGGCGCCGGCACATTGAAGCTTTTCAAGATAAGATATGATGCTGACGGCAAACCTTCCGAGTCTGCGTTGCAGAGCTGGAAGGTCGACACGAACGACGATGGTATCGCGGGCCAGCAGATAAAGGCCGCGGACAAGGGCCAGTACAGGCTTTCATATTCACTGAAGGATGCGAAGGGCAACAGCATTGAAGGCGCCTACATCTTCACCGTCAACGCGCAGGGCGAGGCGGGAGACGACTTCAGGTTCAACGACATCGAGATCGTCAATGACAAGACGGAATACAAGGACGGGGATACAGCGAGGATCATGCTCAGGACGAACCAGCCCGACAGCGCTGTATTGCTTTTTATCAGGCCTTCAAACAGCGTCTATCTGGCGCCGAAGCTGATACGTATCAAAGGGAGGACAGCCATTGAGGAGATAAAGATTAGCAAGAAGGACATGCCGAACTTCTTCGTAGAGGCGGTTACGATTTCGGGTGGAAAGGTGTTCACTGCTGTGAAGGAGCTCGTGGTTCCGCCGGAGAAGCGCGTGCTCAACGTGGATGTCATACCTTCAAAGGAGAAGTACAAGCCCGGCGAGAAGGCGAAGGCGAAAATCAAGATCACAGACTTCTTCGGAAAGCCGCTCACGACAGGTTCGGTTGTGGTGACAATCTATGACAAGTCAGTTGAATATATCAGCGGCGGATCGAATGTGCCCGAGATAAAGGACTTCTTCTGGAAGTGGAGGCGGTCGCACAACTCATATCAGGAGAGCAATATTGACAGATATTTCTACAATCTCCTGAGGGAAAAGGAAACCGGGATGCAGCCGCTTGGTGTGTTTGGCAACATTTCAGATGCTGATTCTGTTGGACAGGCAGGATCTGGATATAACGGGACTGTGCTGAGGAAAGGCGGAGGAATGAAGGCTGAAGGCAAGATGATGATGGCTGCCAGGGCGTCTGCAATTCCGTGCGCACCTGTTGCCGCTGCACCTGGGGCGCTGGCTGAAGTTGCTGCAGACAAGATGGATAATGCGAACGGAAATGCGCCAGCCGAGGAGCAGGGGACAGGAGGCGGAGGAGATGAAGGCATGGGCAATGTTGCGGTCAGGAAGAATTTCGCCGATACCGCGTTCTGGTCTGCGAAGGTCGCACCGGATGAAAACGGAGAGGCGGAAATTGAACTCGCCATGCCGGAGAACCTGACGACCTGGAAAGTAAAAGCATGGAGCATGACGCATGGCACGAAGGTCGGACAGGGCGAGACGGAAGTCATAACGTCGAAGGATTTCATTGTCAGGCTGCAGGCGCCCAGGTTCTTTGTTGAAAAGGACGAGGTCGTGCTTTCCGCGATCGTCCACAATTATTACAAGGATGCGAAATCCGCAAAAGTCGCGCTTGAACTTGATGGCGGCACTTTGTCGGTGATGGACGCGAAGGATAAGGGCGCCAAGGATGTCAGGATCGACGCCGGCGGCGAAGTCCGGGTCGACTGGCGCGTATCTGTCCTTAAAGAGGGCGAAGTCACGATCAGGATGAAGGCTGTAACGGACGGCGACAGCGATGCGATGGAGATGAAGTTTCCGGTCTACGTTCATGGCATGATGAGGATGCTTCCGTTCAGCGGCAGCATATCAGCGAAGGATGTCTCCGGATCTGCGAGCTTCGCATTCGATGTACCGGCTGAACGGCGTCCGGATGAGAGCCGCCTTGAGGCGAGGTTCTCACCGAGCCTGGCGTGTGCGATGGTCGATGCGCTGCCATATCTCTGCGAGTATCCGTATGGTTGCACCGAACAGACCTTGAACAGGTTCCTGCCGACGGTCATCACGCAGAAGATTCTGAAGGACATGGGGATGAACCTCAAGGAGATTCAGGAGAAGCGGACCAATCTGAACGCGCAGGAGATCGGCGACGACAAGGAGCGTGCGAAACAGTGGAAGCGGTTCGACCGGAATCCGGTATTTGACGAGGAGCTTGTCAATGACATGGTTGCCGATGGAGTGAAGGCGCTTGCGTTCATGCAGTTGTCTGACGGCGGCTGGGGCTGGTTCTCAGGCTGGGGCGAACATTCCAGCCCGCATACGACCGCAGTGGTCGTCCATGGGCTGCAGATCGCGAAGCAGAACGGTGTGAAGTTCGACGACAACATGCTCAAGCGCGGAGTCGCCTGGCTGACGAAATATCAGGACGAGGAACTGGCCAACACGTGCGGGCATGAATATCCCGAAGGTGAAACCTGCAAAAAGGATCATCCGCTAGGGATGCGGATGTATATAGACGATCTTGATTCGCTTGTGTACATGGTACTGGTGGATGCGGGAGTGAAGAACGACGAGATGAAACGTCTGCTTTACCGTGACAGGACGAAGATCAGCGTCTACGCGAAGTCCATGTTCGGTATCGCGCTGCAGAAGCAGAAGGACGAGGAAAAGCTCCAGATGATCATCAGGAACATCGAACAGTATCTCGTGCAGGACGACGAGAACCAGACGGCTTATCTCAATCTCGGCAACGAGGGATACTGGTGGTATTGGTATGGGAGCGAGTTTGAGGCGCATGCGTACTACCTGAAGCTCCTGGCGGCGAAAGACCCCAAGAGCGAGAAGGCGTCGCGTCTAGTCAAGTATCTTCTGAACAACCGCAAACATTCGACATACTGGAACTCGACGCGCGACACCGCTCTCTGCGTAGAGGCGATGGCGGACTACATCCGTGCGAGCGGCGAGGACAAGCCGGAGATGGTGGTGGAGGTCCTTGTCGACGGCGAACTTGCCAAGGTCGAGAAGATTAATCCACAGAACATTTTCACCTTCAATAACAAGTTTGTCCTCGAAGGGAAAGGTATAACGACCGGCAAGCACAAGATAGAGATAAGGAAGACTGGCAAGGGGCCGTTGTACTGCAACACGTATTTCAGCTATTTCAGCCTGGAGGACTACATAAGGAAGGCCGGGCTTGAGATCAAGGTCGACAGGAAATACTACAAGCTGAAGGAAGTCGACAAGAAGATCAAAGTTGCCGGAGCCCATGGCCAGGCGCTTGACCAGAAGGTTGAGAAATACCAGCGCGAGGAGCTTGCGGATCTCGCAACTCTGAAGAGCGGAGACCTTGTGGAGGTCGAGCTGACCATCCAGAGCAAGAACGACTACGAGTACCTGGTGTTCGAGGACATGAAGCCGGCAGGTTTCGAGCCCTGCGAGGTCCGCAGCGGGTACAACGGAAACGAGATGGGCGCATATGTCGAGTTCCGCGATGAACGCGTCTGCTTCTTCACAAGGACGCTTGCACGCGGGACGCATAGCGTGTCATACCGGATGAAAGCGGAGATCCCCGGCAAGTTCAGCGCACTGCCGACGAAGGGGAGCGCGATGTATGCGCCGGAGCTCAGGGCGAACTCGGATGAGATCAAGCTGAATGTGAAGGACTAAGGTTTGTCTCGTCGGAAAAATCCTTGCGGACGTGTGCGCCGCAAGGTTTTTTTTACCTGTGAAGAAGATAGATTTTTCCACAGCTGTGGGAAAATCAATAGTTGATTTTTATGTCGCCTTCCTTGATGGAGCCGAGCTTTAAGTTGCTGACGTGCCCGTCGCCAAAGGAGATGTTGTTGCAGTTGTAGAGGTGGCGCCAGCGCGGCCAGCCGGAATTGCTGTCGCTTCCGTCCCTGTTATGAATTTCGAAATCGCCTTCTACCGTCTTATCCGAATCTGCGGCCAGTCCTGGCGACATGATTCCCGGTATTGAATAGAGCAGGGGGTCGCAGTCTCCCGAGGACTTCTGGCAGGCTTCCGCAAGCACAACAATTTCCGATGGCCTCTTCAGGTTTCCGACCTTGACAGGTTTTGCCGTACCAGAAGCATCAGGCATGATGAGCGGATGGACCGCATATGAGATCCATATGGCATCGGGGCTCTGTAACGAGTCCGGGCATGAGAGAAGCGGCGAGGACATGTCGTTTCGTGGCCAGAGGTAGGGGACTATGCATGTCGAGTAGGTGATATTCCTGGGCTCATACTTTCCGATGGGGTACGACTTGTAGTCCTCGGCGTACATATTTATGCAGCTTCCGACCTCCTTGCACTGGGATACGCACTTGATCTCCATGGCCTTTTTCCTGGCCTTTGAAAGGACGGGCAGGAGAAGCTGTGCGACGATTGCGATGATCGCAAAAACCACCAGCAGCTCTATCAGTGTGAATGGTGCAGGATGCCTGCTGCGGGATGGCTGGCTGGCATTTCCGGCATCCGGGAGCCCTGATGAGGCGTATGCATCCTTCGGCTTCAAATTGGCAATTGAAGATCGGAAATCGGAAGACAGATTGACCTGCGGTGATGCGGCGCTGTTCCGCAACGGAATAGAGACCCCCCTTGGACCCATAATGCAACCCCCTTGTGAATTCGAAGTCCGGAAAATGCTAGTTGTTAACTGTAAAGGAGTTAATCTATGTGTCCGAGTGGGATTATCAAGTCCCTGAGGCGGAAATTCTTTTTGACGATTAAGTCCTTGGAAGTGGATTTGCCTTTTTACAACAGTATATTATAGGAAATTAACTTCGAGTGTGGGGCCGCCGGATGGATTTTCTTATAAATCATCTCGATTATGTTTACTTCTTCTACGGCCTTTCATTCACCATACTGGCCGTAATCGCATATCTCCTTTATAGGAAGAAGAACACTCTTGTCCCGTGGGAGATGCTAGCCCTGTTCGGGCTGACCCATGGCGCCAACGAATGGATAGACATGCTCAGCTATCCGATAAGCGAGATAACCGGCTTCCCGTACATCAAGATAGCAATACTGCTTGTGTCCTTCGTGTTCCTCTTCGAATTTGGCCGTTCAGGGCTGAAAGCCTATTACCCGAAGGTTTTCGGGGGGATGAACATAATCTGGCAGTATGCCGCACTGATAGTGGCGATGATAGGGATTCATTCGGCGGGGCTGGAGAACTATGAGATATCCGCCAGGTATGTCTTCGGCCTGACCGGAGGGATTCTAGCATCATTTCTGCTGTTCAAGGTCTATTCCTCTGAAAGGAAAGGACGGTATTATTTCCTTGTCGCGGCAATAGCGATGGGGGCCTATGCACTTTCATCGGGGCTGATAGTGCCGAAGGATCCGTTCCCTGTGGCGGCCATAATCAACTATGATGTCTTCCAGCAGTATGCGCTCTTCCCCGTCCAGGTGCTCAGGGCGGCGCTTGTGGTTGTGCTTGCGATAGTCTTCTGGGAATATTACGGCTTCACGAAGAGGATCATGTACAATGAGCTGATAGATATCAGGTTCGGATATGGAAAATGGCTCATGGTGGCAATGGTGTCTGTAATCATGTGCGGCTGGTTCCTTACATCCATTATCGGCCAGAACTTCGACAGATACCAGCGCGAAGACTTCAAGATGAACGTGATGGCAATTGCGACAGGCGTTGACGTGCAGAAGCTGAAGAAGCTCAATGACAATCCGTCGGACATCGAAACACAGGAATACAAGTTCATCAAGACGCATCTCCAGAGCTTTGAAGGGTCGATGAAGGGCATAAAATGGTTCTATCTGATGAAAATCAAGAAGGGCAAGGTGGTTTTCACGATGGACAGCTCGCCGGAATCCGAGGTGGATTTCACACCGCCAGGGACGGAATGGGTGAGCAGGAACGGCAAGGGCGGACCTCCTGCGGAGCTCATAAAGCTGTTCAGCAGGCCGGAGCCTTTGGTGTTCGGTCCGTATTCTGACGAATGGGGAACATGGATATCGTCATTTGTGCCGATCTTCGATCCCGAGACGAAGAAGCTGTATGCCATGCTGGGCTGCGACATCGAGAAGGCGAAGTGGGACCAGACGCTCTACATGTCGCGCCTGCAGCCGATAATAATAACGCTCCTCATATGCGTGATCCTTATAATATCGTTCCTGCTGCACCAGTCGTCGCTG
>CAZDNQ010000079.1:0-12545 GCA_964506605.1 uncultured Victivallis sp.
TCGATGCCATGTTTCCTGTTGGTCTCCAGTGTCTTGTCCCAGTATTCGAAATTCCATGTGTCCTTGGCGGGCTGGACACCTCCCCAGCCAAAGAAATGCCTGCAGGTGGTAAAGCCCAGCATGCGGGCGGTCCTGCATTCTTCTTCGGAACGCAGGTTGGTGGCGCCAAACTGCGTCCTTCCGCCGCCAGTGATCTTCATTACATCCGGTATCCTGGCGAAGAAGACATCGCGGTTTCCCCATCCTTCGACTTCCGCCTCGAGCAGGAATGTGCCGCGTTCCTTGATGTCAGGAGCAAACTCAACGGACTCGTCCTTTCCGCCCACCGTGAAAGGCTGTTCGCCGGAACTGATCACGGCGCCTTTTGTGTTGACGATCCTGTATTTCAGGATCTTCTTTTCGTCTTTTACCGAGCCATTTCTGAAAACAAGGTTCAACTTTACCGGTTCATCGTAGGTGAAAAGACCGCCTGTCCTGCTGTTTGAAAGCTGGTAATATTTTTCCTCGTATATAAGGCGCGGGCCTCCGGAGCGGATGTCCCAGGGCCAGTTTTTCCCATCGGCGCCCTTGAAGACCGCCATGAAGGAAAGTCCGTTATACCTGAAGACGCTGGACGCCTTGAATTTGAAGACATGCTCTCCTTGGCCCGGTTCAATACTGGCTTCCTGGTAACCCATTCCAGGATAGCCTACATGGTGGCGATCCTTGTTGTATTTGCCGTCCGGATTGTCAATCCAAGGTCCAAGGGGGATGAGTGCGAGCTTGGTGCCGGAACCCCAGTTTTCCGAAGGGTCGAGGTAATATTTGACGGGCATCTGGAATTCCTCCCCGGCCTTGACTGCCCGGGGCTCAGCTGTCTCTATGCGGATCGAGCTTTTTTTGAACGTGCATTCTTTGGGGCGGACATTTTTCAGGAAAGATTCCGGGACTTTCAGTTCTATGGACGGACCGGCAGCGACTTTTGTCCTGTTGTTCCAGTCGCCATCCGGTGACAGGAACGCCTGGGCCTGGATTGAGCCGACATCCTCGTTCACTGATGTGATCTTAAACGGTAATGTCCGTGGTCCGTCCTTGTCAACATCCTTCGGGCCGCCGCCCCACAGGAGGAAACCTCCGTAGCTGCCGTCCTTTTTCGTGTAGTGGATGTCTACTGAGAGCTTGGTCTTTCCAGACAGCCCTTTCAGATCCACCTTGACTTCGAACTGTTCTCCAGCTGAAACCAGCTTAGGTGAAGTGATTACGCACCATTCGCAGTCCTTCGTCTGCAATTCGCCGGCAGCAGAGGACTTGAATTGCAGACCTGCCAGCAATGCCATTCCAAATACCATTTTGAAGATTCCTGCCAGTCTCATATGCTTGCATCCTTGATTTTTTTATAATATTGCCTTCATGCGAAATGTGTTTAAATGGCATTTGGAATGGAACAGGATCCCTTCATGGATGATTCGCGTACGACGAGTTCCGGTTTTACTTTCAGGATCTCGCCAAGCTTTTCACCACCTAAGATGCGTTTTGCAAAGTTCCATGATTCCCTGCCTATCTCCTCGCAGGGCTGCCTTACGCTTGTCAGCGGCGGTGTAACAAATCTTCCCAGAGGAGTGTCGTCGATCCCTGCGAGGGCGAAATCCGACGGAGGCCGGAGGGACGGTGCGACAGCGGTTGCAACCTTGACAGCGAGATTGTCTTCGAAGCAGAACAGGCCGTCAATATTTATGAGACAGCTTTTCATTTCGTCCCTGAAGGATTTGGACTCGGGAAAGCAGGAAAGTGAGGAGACGGAGCATCCTTCCGCCTTGGAATTCCGTACGCCTGCAAGGAATCCGTCGAATCGTCTTTCAGAGGGATAATGCCTGCTTCCGTCGAATGAATAAGTCATATATGCGAGCTTGTGGCAGCCCTGACTGATAAAATGCTCTGCTACAATGCTGCCAGCCATGAAATTATCACAGCAGATTGTTGCGCCTGGCAGGATATCGCAGCTCTCGTCAAGCCAGAGGAGAGGACGTTTTATTCCAACAAGCATGCCGATGATTTCCGGGGTCAGGCCCAGTGCAACTGCTATAAGATCGAAATCCTTAAGGGAGTCCTTTATTTCCAAAGGTCTTTCCCTAGGCATGACTTTCAGCTCGATCTTGACTCCGCTTCCGGCGCTCTGGAGATAGAAATTCTCATAAATCAGATGCCAGATAGGATTCAGCTTGTCGTCCATCACATCAATGAGGAAGCATATTGAAGGATTGGAGTTCCTCCTTTTCCGTGCGGCAACATAGCTTCCTGAGCCGTGCATCTTTCTTACATATCCTTCGCCGGCAAGAGTCGAGAGGGCATTTGTCACCGTGCCCAGGCTGACGCCGAGTGTCTTTGCCAGAGCTCTACCGGATGGAAGCCTGGAGCCTTCCGAGCATTTGCCTGAAAGTATTATCTCCTTTATTTCTGAAACAGTTTTCTTTGATTTGTTCATATGTTATTCCGTGCAAGTGATTGTTCACTTATAATTATATCTATTTTAAATAATTTGTCAATGCATGTGATTAAATATATTTATAACAAATTGTAATATAAGATAATATGATGTGGAATAAATTTTATAGTGATTGTTCAAAATGATATGCTATAGAGATAATGATCTGATAAAATCTAACCTCTTAAGGGAATTGGTCCGGAGGAACTGCAACGCCGTGCCTCGGGAACTTTGGTAATCTGGGTTTGATTGGGCAGTGGCACGGGCAACTGACGATCTTTCAAGCGATGAAAGTCTTGGTGCCGAATCCTATTTCGCGTGCGGATGGGCCTTGGCGTATTCGACCTTGAGGCGTTCCGCGGTCACATGGGTGTATATCTGCGTGGTGCTCAGGTTGGCATGGCCCAGCAGCTCCTGTACACTGCGCATGTCGGCGCCTGCGTTCAGCATATGCGTCGCGAACGAATGGCGCAGCTTGTGAGGGGTCATATCCGCAGGAAGGCCCGCTGTCGCAAGGTACTGCTTGAAATTGCGCTGGAACGAACGCGATGTGAGCCTGGTGCCGTTCTTGTTTACAAACACTGGCGACGACTGGTTCACGCTGGCGCTGCGGATCTCGCGGATCTTGAAATATTTGGAGAGGGCCGCCGAGGCCGGTTTCCCGAGGGCGGCGATGCGCTCCTTCTTGCCTTTGCCCTTGACCTTTATGATGTCGTTGACGATGTCGATGTCGCCGATGTTCAGGCCGATGGCCTCGCTGATACGCAGTCCGCCGCTGTAGATCACCTCAAGTATTGCGGAATCCCTGGCGGCCGCGAAGTTCGCAGAGTCATCGTCTTTTGAAGTCTTGTTGTCCTTTGCATTCTGCCAGAATATTGCGGGAGCTTCAACGAGTTTTCCGACCTCGTCGACGGACATGTACTTTGGAAGACGCTTTTCCTTTTTCGGAGAGGTGAGGCCCGAGAACGGGTTCTGCTTAACGAACTCCTCGCGCACCATGAACCTGAAGAAGGATCTGAGCGAAGATATCTTCCTCAGGGTGGAAACCTTGGTGATCTCGTTCTTCTGGAGCTCCATGATGAAAAGACGGGCGCTGAAGACAGTCACCTCGTTCCAGTTGACCGAATCAGGATTCTCGCGGATGTCCTTCTTCAGGATCATCTTCGCGAACTGCTCGATGTCCATGCGGTAGCTCTCGGCGGTGTGTTCGGAGGCCTGCCGTTCGTTCCGCAGATAACTCAGGAAGCTGTCCAGCTGCTTGTTCGGCATAAGAATTACCCGGTGATATCCAGACAAGGATTACAGGATTTACATGATCAATCCTGCAAATCCTGTTATCCTGTCAATTAAACGGCTGTTGCTATTTTCTTGCGGCGGCCCTGATGAAATCCCTGAAGAGCGGATGCGCCGTGAGCGGCGTGGATTTGAATTCAGGATGGAACTGGCATGCAACGAACCACGGATGGTCGGTAAGTTCGATTATCTCCGTGAGCTGCGTGCCCGGATTGATCCCGGCAAAAACCATACCTTTCTTCTCGTAGGACTTCTTGTATGCGGGATTGAACTCATAGCGGTGGCGGTGGCGTTCGCTGATCTTCAAGGAGCCGTATGCTGCAGCGGCCTTTGTCTTTGACTTTAACACACATGGATACTGTCCGAGCCGCATGGTGCCGCCCTTGGCTGTGACCTTCTTCTGTTCGGCCATGAGAGCTATGACCGGGTATTTTGTCTTCGGATTGAATTCGGAGCTGTTCGCATTCTTATAGTTGAGGACGTTCCTGCCGAATTCAATCACTGCGCACTGCATTCCGAGGCATATCCCGAAAAACGGGATCTTGTTCTCCCTTGCGAACTTCGCAGCCTGTATCTTCCCTTCAATGCCCCTGTCTCCGAATCCGCCGGGTATGAGGATGCCATTGACGCCTGACAGGTATTTTTCTGCGGAATGCTTCTCGATGTCCTCGGATTCGATCATGCGGATATGGACTTTCACGTCGTTCGCTATGCCGCCGTGCGTGATTGCCTCATAAATACTCTTGTAGGAATCCCTCAGGCTGGTGTATTTTCCGACCACAGCGATTTCCACGCTTCCGGATTTCGGGTTGACCACGGTGTCGACCATCTTAATCCAGTCGTCCATCTTAAGGTCGTTCACGTGGAGGTTGAAAAGCTCGAGTATGTATTTGTCTATGTCCTGCTTGGCCAGCTCGATTGGAACCTCGTAGATTGAATTTTTGACGTCCTGCTCCTCGATGACAAGTTCCTTCCTGACGTTGCAGAACAGGGAGAGCTTCTCCTTGTGGTCCTCGGAGAGGGGCCGTTCGCAGCGGCAGACCAGGATGTCAGGCACAATACCGATTTCCTGGAGGATCCCCACGGACTGCTGCGAAGGCTTGGTCTTCATCTCTCCAGCAGCCTTGATGTAGGGGACCAGTGTAAGATGTATGAACAGACCGTTCTCACGCCCGATCTTGTGGCGGTACTGGCGGATTGCCTCGAGGAATGGCAGGGATTCGATGTCTCCGACCGTTCCACCTATCTCGGTTATCGCTATGTCGACATCGTCGCCGTCAAGCTTTGAGATGGCCTTCTTGATCTCGTCGGTTATGTGCGGGATGACCTGCACGGTCTTTCCAAGATAGCCGCCCTCGCGTTCGCGGGATATGACCGCGCTGTAGATGCTTCCCGTCGTGTAGTTGCTCTGCCTGGAGCAGTTGATCTCGGCGAAACGCTCATAATGTCCGAGATCAAGATCAGTTTCGGCGCCGTCGTCGGTGACATAGACTTCGCCATGCTGGAAGGGGGACATCGTGCCTGGATCGACATTCAGGTAGGGATCCAGTTTCTGCATCTTGATGCGGTACCCGCGCCTTTTGAGTAGAACCGCTATTGAAGCCGCTGTAATTCCTTTTCCGAGCGAGGAAACAACTCCTCCGGTCACAAATATATGCTTTGTCATGACATTTCATTCGTTTAGGGGTTGTAAAACCCTAACAATAACGATTGATTTGCAAAAGTCAAAACATAAAATCCGAAGAAATTCCTATTTCAGAAACAGGTTTTTGGATGCGAAATTCGGGTCCGTCGTCAGATTGACTCCAAGCCTTCTCAGCCCGCCTTCATCGCCTGTGGTCGGCAGATGGGTCATATGCATTTCGCATCCATGGAGCTCCTTGAGCTTCTCCATGGCCTCCTGCGCGGTCGGATTGGTTATTGCGCAGATGCAGAGGGCGGTAAGAGTCTCCTCAAGATCCAGGCTCGGGTTTTTTGCACCGAGAATGTTCTTCTTCAAATTATGGATCGAGTCTATGATCTGGGGTGACAGAAGATGAATCCTGTCCGGTATTCCCGCAAGTGTCTTTATGGCGTTCAGCACAAGGCTGGAGGATGCATGGAACTGCGGTGAGTTCTTGCCGGTCACTATTTCACCGTCCCTGAGCTGGATTGCGGCTCCGCAGAATATCCCCTCATTTCCTTTGCCTGCGCGTTTCTCCTCGGCGGACCTGCGTGCGGGCTCGACAACCAGCCTGTCCGTCTCGGACAGGTTCAGCCCCTTCATTATAACCTGGGCCCTGTTGACGGTCTCGATGTCGGACAGACCCATGGCATATTCGCACCTGTACCTGAAGAAACGGCGTATCGTCTCCTGTTTCGCGGCATCGCATGCGGCCTTGTCGTCGGTGATTGCGAATCCGACCTTGTTGACGCCCATGTCGGTGGGAGACTTGTAGACCTTTGAATCAGTTATCGCCTCGAGGATCCTGCTTATCACGGGGAATATCTCTATGTCGCGGTTATAGTTGACGGTGGTCTTCCCATATGCTTCGAGGTGGAACGGATCGATCATGTTCACATCGCGGAGATCGGCTGTCGCCGCCTCGTATGCGATGTTGACGGGATGCTTCAGCGGAAGATTCCAAATCGGGAAGGTCTCGAACTTGGCATAGCCGGCATTCTTTCCGGCCTTGTGCTCATGATAGAGCTGTGACAGGCATGTGGACAGTTTTCCGCTGCCGGGTCCGGGACCTGTCACGACAACCAGCGGCTTGGTGGTCTCAATATATTGGTTCCGCCCATAGCCGTCATCGCTTATGATGACATCGATATCGGCCGGATACCCCTTGATTGCATGGTGCGTATATACCTTGATGTTCCTGCGTTCCAGCTTGTTCTTGAAAAGCACTGCGGAAGGCTGGTTGTCGAAGCGTGTTATCACCACGGCGGCGACCCCGATTTCCCATTCACGGAGATCATCGATGATCTTGAGGGCGTCGCTGTCGTAGGTTATCCCGAAATCGGCGCGCACCTTCCTCCGTTCGATGTCACCTGCAAATATGCACAGGATTATATCGGCCGAATCCTTGAGCTGCCTGAGGAGGCGCATCTTGACATTCGGATCATATCCCGGGAGGACTCTTGAAGCATGGTAGTCGAAAAGGAGCTTTCCGCCGAACTCGAGATACAGCTTGTTGTTGAACTTATGGACGCGTTCCAGGATCTCCCCGGTCTGTTCGCTTATGTATTTCTCATTGTCAAACGCGATCTTCGCAGGCATTATCATCCTCCAGTATTTTAATTGTTCTTGAAATTTTCAATCAATATAGGGATGATTTCGTCAATGTCTCCAGCTCCAATGATCGCAACCATCTCTTTTTTTTCTGAATTTTTTGAAAGGGATTCAGCCAGTGCAGTCCAGTCCGAATCTGCGGATTTCGCATTTTTCCCGATCTTCCGGACAAGATCCTCGGATGCGACTTTCCCTTTTTCGCTCCAGGCGGCGAACACCGGAACGACAATAACCTCGTCGGCATTGCGGAGTTCGCAAGCCATCTGGTCGATATACTTCTCAAGGCGCGCATAGCGGTGCGGCTGGAAGACGACTCGCAGGAAATACCCCGGGAACCTTTCCCTCAGCGCAGATACTGACGCGGCAATCTCCGTCGGATGGTGGGCATAATCCTCTATCAGAACGAAATCCCCGTTCTGGAACCTTACACTCATCCTGCGTTCTATGCCCGGGAATGTCCTGGCATGTTTCTCGGCTTCCCCCCTGGCGACTCCGGCAAGTACAGTGGCTTCGACGGCGATTGCCGCGTTGATCCGCTGGAATCCGCCCCAGTCCTTCATGTCTGCGAACTTCGCAGAGAGAGTCTTGAGATCCAGGGATGTCCTGTCCTTGTGGAATGCGAATATCCTGTCGGCGAGGGGGCTTGGCCCGTAGATGAGCTTTTTGGAATTTCCTGCGAACTTTGCAAAATTCGCATATAGAGCCTCTTCTCCTCCCACAGTCCAGCTATGGTCGTCCTCGACGTTGTTGACGGCGGCGATGTCGCTTTTCAGATGGATCTGCGTGCCGTCGCTTTCGTCGGACTCTGTCACGAATATCTTATCGGTGCTTGCACCGCCGGCACCGCCTGAATATTTCCAGCCGGTTACCTTGCCGCCTACCATGAATCCCGGATTTCTCCCTGACTTGATGAGGATATGGGTGATAAGGCCGGTGACACTTGTCTTGCCGTGGCAGCCCGCAACTGCTATCACAAGGTCATATGATTTTGCGAGTTCCGCAAGGAATTCGCCTCTGCGGAGATTCGGGAGGCCGCGTGAAACCACTTCTGCGAATTCGGGGTTTTTATCTGATATTGCGGAGGAACGGACGACGAAGGTGCTTGCATCCTCCGGGAGATTGTCAGGATTGTGCCCGAAGAATACCCGGATCCCCTTTTCCTCGAGGAGGTCTGTGTTGGCGGATTTCTTCAGGTCTGAGCCGGTAACAAGTAATCCTTTATCGTGCATGATGAGTGCAAGCCCAACCATTCCAGCGCCGCCGCATCCTATGAAATGCATGTTTTTATATTCGAAAATATTCATTATGGCACGTCAAAAACAAATTAAAACTGCCTAAATATAATGAACTTACATATAAATCAAAGGTGCTTGAATTGAAAAAAAGCATTTTTTGTGTATCTTTGACGGCTTCATAAACAAACAATGCCGAAAGGCGAAACAAGGAGAGAGAAAATGAAGAAACTGATGATCGCAGCAGCCGTCCTCGTCGCAATGTCCATGGGAGTCTATGCTGATGAAGCAAAGGCCGACGCAAAAGCAGAAGTCAAGGCCGAAGCAAAGGTCTGCGAAGCCTGCGCAAAGCTTGCTAAGGATGCAAAAGAAGGCGAGAAGGCCAAGCTGTGCCCTGCCTGCCAGAAGAAAGCTGACGAAGCTGCCGCAGCCGCCAAGAAGGATGCTGCAAAATAACCTGAATTCATATTCAGTTTAAATTTTAAACGCACCAGATGCAAAACGTCTGGTGCGTTTTTTTATGCCTGTCGATTGAAATCCTAGAGAAGAATCCTATCTTTAGCGCCATTTGAAACCAAACGAGGAGAACGAACATGAAGAAGCTGATGATCGCCGCACTCGTCGCAGTCGCAATGGGAGTCTATGCAGAGGAGGCCGCCCCGAAGGCTGAATCCAAATGCGCATGCTCCGAGAAGAAAGCTGAAGCAAAGGCCTGTGAAGCCTGTGCAAAGCTCGCCAAGGAAGCAAAAGAAGGCGAGAAGGCCCAGTTGTGCCCTGCCTGCCAGAAGAAAGCCGACGAAGCCGCCAAGAAGGATGCAGCAAAATAACCTGAATCCATATCCAGCGTAAAATACAAACGCGCCAGATGACATAACCATCTGGCGCGTTTTTTTATCTCATCATCTACTCGTCTTATTTCTTCGGAGGAGTCTTCGTCTCAAGCCTTGCGGCGCCCTTGTATCCTTCCCTGGTGGGGATGAGATTGTCCTTTGCGAGGCGTTTTCTGGCCTCGGCGACAGCATCCTTGTACTGCGGCAGCCATTTGGCTTCGGCTACCAGCATCTCATCCGTCATCTGCCAGATCTCAGGCGGATTGCAGACGGCGCCCACAAGCGGATCCATCATCATCGCCTGCCTGAGGATGCTGTCATCGCCTTTGACTGCCGCTTCAACAGACATCCGCTGGACCGATATGCTTGCATTGCAGACTGCGGCGCAGCCGAGCGGGAGGTCACCTACCTTCGGGATGCTTATGCCATTCCTGTCAACATAGCACGGAACTTCCACGATGGCGTCGCATGGTAGGTTGCTGATGCATCCTTTGTTCTCGATGTTGAAATGTCCGCGGTAGCATCTGCCTGTTTCAAGTCCTTCAATTATGAAAGACCCGTGTTCATGGCTGCGCTTGTTTTCGACATACTTCATCGCGGGTTCCTTCATCCACTTCGGGAAGTCGGTCTCAAACCAGTTCCTGCCCTCTGTGCAGACCCTCAGATATCCGCCGGTCTCGCCGTTGATCCATGAAGACATGTCGATCCAGTCCTTGATCTCACCCTCGCGTTTGCGGTACCAGGCGACATATTCCGAGAGATGTCCGTTTGACTCGGTGCTGAAGTAGCCGAAGCGCCTTATCATGTCGATCCTGACCTTCTCGGTCCTGCTGAATTCCGGGTGTTGTTCAAACCCCTCGAGCATCCTGCCGGTCCAGTCCTGACCCTTGTAGTTTATCCTGATGTACCAGGTCTGGTGGTTGATCCCCGCGCAGATGATGTCGACATCCTTGACCGATACCGTCTCATAGCCTTTGGAACCTTTTTTCACGCCTTTGTCCTTGTTGACGAGAAGCTCGATGACCTGCGAGATCATCCAGTGTCCGCCCTGGACTCCGTGGCACAGCCCGAGTGTGCGGACCTTGCCATACTTGTTCGCGGCCCAGGTGATCATGGCGTTGGGATTTGCGTAGTTGAGGAGCAGGCAGTCAGGGGCGCATACCTCGCGGATGTCCTTGCAGAAGCCGAGGATCGCCGCAATGCCTCTCTGCCCGTACATGATCCCGCCGGCGCAGAGCGTGTCGCCTACGCACTGGTCGACGCCGTACTTGAGAGGGATGTCAACATCCTTCGCGAACGCCTCGAGCCCGCCGATCCTGACGACGTTGATCACGTATTTCGCGTCCTTCAGGATCTTGCGCCTGTCCGTGCTCGCTTCGATCTTGATCTTGAGCCTGTTTGCGTGGATGTCGCGCTGGCAGAGCTTGGTCACCATCTCGAGGTTTTTCGCGTTGATGTCCGTGAATCCGATCCTGATGTCCTTGAATTCCGGGACGGTCAGGATGTCAGAGAGCAGCTTTCTTGTGAAACCCAGGCTTCCGGCACCGATGAATGCGATCTTGAACGACATGTGTCTTTCCTTTCATAATTTTTCTTTTTAATGAAAAATATCTTTATTATGCTGTATATTATAAAGTGATATTAAGAGTAGTAAATATGAAAAATATGCCAATAATGGTAAAAACATGCTAAAAGAAATAAGAAGACTGCCGTTCAGGGAGGCGAGCCTGGTGTTTCCTGCGAGGACAGTTCCGCTCCATTCGATGCTGACAAGCTGCGGGCATTCGAAAAAGGATTCAGCGGAATACAGCTGGCATGGATTGAAGAGGGGCAGGGCTGAATTCGTGCTATGGCAATACACCGTTTCCGGACTGGGCATGCTTGAATACGAAGGCAGGCGCTATGAATTGACGCCTGGCAGAGGGATGCTTGTCCACATACCCCACGATCACCGGTATTATTTTCCGCAAGGGTCGAAGGGATGGGAATTCATATATGTATGCTTCCATGGCAGGGAGGTGATGAGGATATGCAGGGACCTGATCAGGCGGATTGGGCCGGTAAATGAATTCGGCGAGGGGAGTTCGGCGTTGAAGACGGCTTTCAGCATTTTGGAGTTGTCGCTGGGGGCGCATGTGGATACCCCATATCTCGCTTCGTCTCTTGCCTACCAGCTTTCGATGTCTCTTACGGACGACCTTGTGCCGGAGAATCCGGTGAAGGCCGGCGAGATTCCTGAGTTCATGTCAAGGATCAACGATTACTGCCGGGACAATCCTGGAGAGGATCTCGATGTCGGTGAACTTGCGAAGATCGCAGGATACAGCCGTTATCATTTCACCCGGCTTTTCACCGAGAAGCGCGGAATATCCCCGGGTGCTTTCATAAGGGAGCGCAGGCTGGGGAGGGCTGTGAAGCTGCTGCAGTCTGGAAAACTTCCCGTGAAGGAGATCTCGTCCGCATGCGGGTTCGAGGACACCAGCTATTTCTGCAAGGCTTTCCGGAAAGCCTACGGGATATCACCAGCGAAATTCAGGAATTCCGGCATGTATTAGATGCTCCTTTGTGCGCTTGCCCCTTGATTTTATTAAAAATGACGGTACTTTGCCAGCCTTGCGGGCGCAAATACTTATGTGATAAAACTCAAAGAGGAGCGGAACTTTGTCTCTCAACCCACAGGCAGTTGAATTGAACGATGCCATCAAGGCATGCAATCCCCACGTCTATGACATGCTCTGCGAGCGCGGCAGGAGGATCTATTTTCCGAAGAGAGGCATACTTGCCCAGTCCGCTGAAGCGGCTGGCAAGCAGGTCAATGCGACAATCGGCACTGCTCTTGAGGACAACGGCCAGTCTATGGCGCTGAAATCTCTCACGGGCCAGCTGGCAGGGGTTCCCGTTTCCGCGTTCGGCTATGCGCCAAGCCCCGGCAGGCCTGAGTTCCGCAAGATGTGGGGGGAGATGCTCGCAAAGAAGAACCCGTCCCTCAAGGGAGCGGTTGTCAGCCTTCCTGTGGTCACGAGCGCTCTTACGCACGGCCTCTCCATGGCTGGATATCTTTTCACGGATGAGAATGACACTCTCATCTCCCCCGACCTGTATTGGGAGAACTATGATCTGATATTCAGCATCGCATATGGGACGAAAATTGAAACCTATCCGACGTTTGCTGGAAAAGGATATAACATTGAAGGTCTGCGAAAAGCGCTCAGCTCAGGATCGAAGGGCAAGAAAGTCCTTGTCCTGAACTTCCCCAACAACCCTACTGGCTATACTATCACTTCTGAAGAGGCCGTGAAGATCAAGGATGTCCTGGTCGAATGCGCAGAGAACGGCAATGATGTCGTAGTCCTTGTCGATGACGCCTACTTCGGCCTTGTGTTCGAGAAGGGGATATTTACTGAATCCCTTTTTGCCTATCTGGCAAATGCCCATGAGCGCATACTGGCGGTGAA
>CAZDNQ010000080.1:0-12514 GCA_964506605.1 uncultured Victivallis sp.
AGGCGATATTGTTTTCCGGTTTCAGCATGACGCGCATATAGTCGGCGCAGAAGAGGGCGGCGCCGAAGGTGAAACGGTATGGGAGGGGTTTCTCCTGGATGAAGCTGGCGTTGAACTCGGTGACCGCCAGCGGAATGTCCCTGCCTGCGACTTTCCTGGCGAGAGCCCGGTAGTCTGCGAGCTTGACCTCCATCTGATCGGTCGAAGCCATGCATGCGCGCATTGGAAAACTGGCATCATCGGAAGTACCGCTGACGACGTACGTATGCACCGCCATGAAATCCATCTTCCCGCCAGCCAGCTTCAGAAGCGTGAGGTTCCAGGAATCATTTACAGGAGTGCCTGTGCCCGCATGCCCCCCGACCAGTATGCTCCTGTCCCTGCTCCGCATGGCCTCGGCGCAGGCAAGATACCAGTCGGCATATTCGACGGCATTGCGTTTGAGAAGCGGCTGGACATTGTGGTTTCCGTGGTCCGACTCGTTGGCCATCTCGAAATATTTTACTTTGTAAGGATCCTTATGCCCCCATTGCGCGCGTTTCATCGCCCATGGATGTTCGGGAACGGCCGGGAGATTCAGATATTCGACAAGGTCTGCGGCGTCTTTTGGCGAACATATCTCGCTGACATTCATGAGCGGTTCGGCCCCGATTGCGCGGCAGAGCTCGATGTATTCGTCGATTCCGAACTTGAAATAAGTTCGTTCGCCTGCCGGACCGACCGCCTGATGCCAGTCGAAGTTGTGCGTAAGGCATCCTCCTGGATAACGCAGCATGCCCATGCGGACAGACTTGCAGATCTCCACGACTTCAGGCACAGGCCTTCGCAGATCCGGATCCCAGCTCCCCTGCCCGTCCATGGGATTGCTGGTATCGACCTTGCTGCCGAAGATGTCCTTGCCGTTGCCGGCTTCGATGTTGTTGCCGAAAATCAGGGGATTCACCGCGCCGGGGGATTTTCCGGGATCGACCTGGATCAGCACCGGCCTGGAAGGATCGCGGTCCGGGACGGAAATTGCATTCTGCTGGCCTGCGCAGCCGGACAATCCAAAAACCGATCCGGCGACAGCCGCAGCGAAAATCATGCTTCTTATAAACATGGCATCTCCCTTTTTCATATCCGTTGTATATATAGAAAAACCCTTTATTGCCATAACCATATTTCATGCATACGCCTCCTCCAAGCAAAAAATCGCCAAAAAACTGGACTTTATTGCCAAAGTCCGTAGATTAGGATCAGGAAGAATTCTTTGACAGGATAATCCGCCGTCGCTCAATTAGCTATGGCGGGACAGGCTGGATTAGCATGATGAATTGAATTCAATAAATCCTGAAAATCCTGTAATCCTGTCAACATTATTATTTGAGATAAGATCTGGGTGATAAAGCCATGCCGCAGAACATAAGATCCATTCCCCAGAACCGTCCCGGAGACTACAGGAGATACCTGTTCAGCAGGCTCTGCCTCGGCGGGAAGAACTCCTCCGTGATCGTGCAGAAGGTGAACCAGGCTGAAGCAGTCTTTCACACCCACGACTTTGACGAGCTCGTTTTCGTACTCGGCGGATCCGCCACGCACGCGGTCGGAAAGATCAGGATCAGGCTCGAGCCCGGCGCCTTCTTCCTTGTCGACAGCAGCATCAGGCATGCGTTTCTCGAGTGCAGGGACTTCAAGCTGGTCAACGTGCTGATCCGGAAGAATTTCATAACCGGCAGGAAAAGCATCCTCTCCCTGTGCCATGGTTACAGGACGCTTTTCTCGCATATGCTCACCGGCCGCTTCATCCAGCCTGCGAACCTCACCCGTGAACGGCTTGATGAATGCCTCGCTCTCGTAAACAGGATCGAAAGGGAGCAGTTCCAGCCGGATGCGGCGTCCGACGAGATGTCCTCCCTGCTGCTGCTGCAGCTGCTGATAACCGCGTGCAGGTATTCCGAGAGCAGGGATGCGAGGGTTGAGAACAGATGGAGCGGACTTGGCAAGGTGTTCCCGTACATGCAGACACACTGCCAGGAGGACATCAGCCTTGAGAAGCTCTGTTCGCTGGCATGCATGTCCAAGAGATCCTTCATAAGATATTTCAGCCGGACCGCGGGATGCACTCCTATCCAGTATCTCATGAAGATAAGGATTTCAAAGGCGAGCCGCCTCCTGAGGGAGAGAGGAGACATGCCTCTCACCGAGGTCGCCATGGCCTGCGGATTCGAGGATGCGAACTATTTCTCGCGTGCGTTCAGGAAATTCACAGGAATCCCGCCGAACCGATTCAGGAGCTACGTCTCCGTCAAAGAGAATTTTCCCAAAAAACAACCTTTGTCTTTCTGCCGATGATGCAAGCTTTGAGTTTGGCAATTACGTGCTATTACGAATTATCGGTTTTCTACTGGGCTTGGACCCTTTTCAATCGGACGTGCCGTCAGATATCCCCAGACGAAGACATTGGTACCCCAGGTGTCGACGACGAATTCATTGCAGGGGACGTAAAGCCAGACATCATAATACGCTTCGGTCAACGGCCATTCATAGGCGTTCGGCCAGAGGTATTCGGGCTTGTTGAGGAATTGGAGGTTCATCTCCCAGAATCCTTTCCAGTTCCAGTAGTCGACATTTCCCCAGATGTTGAGACCGACAGGCACAGGCTGTCCGCTGTATCGTGAATCAACATGCAGCGGATGTTTCACGGGATTGGCCCCGACTCCGGTGGTATAGACGATGTTGTTCGGGTTGCAGCCCGAGGGAAACTGGCATGACTGGAGAGCTCCTTTCAGGTATTCGTTCTTACCGGTCAAGTAGTGTGCGCGGACAAGCTCGGTTCCTCCTGGCGTACCGAAGAATCCGGCGAACATTGGCCTACCGCGTTCCCGGTTGGTCACGTTGAACGCATTGCCAGAACCGTATTGCAGGGATCGGTCCGCCATGGTGAGAATCGCCGCAAGGGCGTTCTCCTTCATCTTCGGATCGGTCTTGTCCGCAGCAAGCCGGGCGTAGGCGAACGCGGCATGGGATTGGATATTCCTGCCGTGAATATAGACATCCGCCTTCGCATCCTTCATGCAGGTGGTCTGCAGGAAGATGTCATGATAGGCCTTGTCGCCAGTGAGATCGTAGAGGATGACGGCCGACAGGTTTCTTGCGTCGACCGAGTCCCATGTGGCTTTTGCTTCCATTTTCGCATAGCTGGATTCCGCCCAGGCAAATGCCTTGACCGCGCTGTCCTCATACACCTTTGCCAGCTCTGGCTTGATCGGTTTCAGAACCTTTGCGGCACGCCCGGCTACGGCGGCATAGAACCAGGAGTCGCGGATGTTCGGAGCGAGCACGTAGGCAGGCTGCGAACTAAGCCAGCTGAGCTCTCCGGGAAGCGGATCCCCGTTGGTCTCGATACCGTACGGCATGGCGCCGTCGGGAAGCTGCAGTCTCCGGAAGCAGTCAATTTCGAAAAGCGCTTCGGTGATTATGTCGGGTACGCCTTCCATCTTCGGGATGTTGAGATTGAGGGAATTGAAATACGCAGGATACATCTCGACAAGTTCGAGCTGCGCCAGCGTGGTCTGCATGTGCGTGACCCGCCGCGGATTCCAGTCGCCGGCGTCATGGTAGCCGCCCCAGGCATTCTTTACGGCCTCGCCCGTGTCGCCTTTGGCGATATCGCCGTATGCATGTTCCCCTCCCTTTGAGAGGGCGTCATAAGCAGTGCGTGTGACAACTGCGCCGTCATCAGGATGGAAATCGCGGGGTTTCCTGAAATCGGAATACGGAGGTCCCAGTTCAATCCCGCTCCGTTGGTTATAGAGTCCCTTCATCTGTACAAGGAACGCCTTCTCCCAGACGGCCTGCCCGATCTCGAACGGATAGCTGCATCCGATCCCTTCGACATACATACGGTAATGGCCAGGCGCCTTGAAAGCGCTGAAGTCCATCCTGTATACGGCTGTCTGGCTGTAGTTCTTCGGGGGTTTGACCCAGAACTCCTCCTTGCCATCGACATCCAGGATCTTTTCGACGTTTCCGGTAAAGGCCGGCTTCTGGGTAGCTTCGTCGACAAGGGAGAACTTCAATCCTTCAGGATACTTGCAGGCTCCTCCTGTTCCAAGCCAGACGGAGAGGAACGCCCGTTTACTGGGATCGTCCGGACGGTATCCGATCTGGTTCACATGGACGGCTTCGCTCCTGACATTCTGGAGATCCGCCTTGAAGGACAGGTTCGGATTCCTGACATTCACGGTATCTATCGCGATCGAGTAGTTTTTTCCGGCTTCGATCTTGGTCGGCATCTTAAGGTAGATCCTGTGACGTACAGGAAATGCTCCGCCAGACAATAGCGCGTCTGATGGAACGCTCTTGCGATAGACGGCAACAGGCTTGACAGGTGTGGCATAGGCCGGGTCATCCGTCGAGGCAATCGTGTAATTGGCCGCATTGTCCGCAGTGAAATCCAGCAGCGGCTCGCCTTCAACCTTTTCAAAGGTCGTGAGCCATTCGCGGTTTCTCCCCTGGACATAACCGATCAACTTTCCGCCGCGTTTAAGTGTGGCAAGCTTTACTGTCCTGTCGCTTTTCTCCACCCTGTTCTCCACCTTCAGCTCATCCCCTTCCTGCGGTTCATATTTTGACATGACAGGGGGGACGATGCGCTGTGCTTCAATCGTAAGAGAGAGGATTTCGGGGGCGACGAGAGACACATGCGCGACCTCCGGAGAGCGCTCGCTCCTGACACTGTATCTTTTGATCTTGTCTTCGCGTTCGCGCGTCAGCCGCGCCTTCTCCTCCGCATCCTTCTTGGCCTTAAGCGCCGCTTCTTCGGCCTCCTGCTTAGCATAAGCTTCGCGCTGCGCGAGAAGTTCCGCGTCAGCTTCGACCAGGACGATGGCATCGATCTCGACATCCAGAGTGTCCTTGCTCCAGTCGCCGATCACCTGGTATTGCATAAGATGTGCAAGATCGAGAACTCCGGGATTATCCGGGGACTTCTTGTTCTCGAGCGTGTTTGGTTTTGAGAGGGACACTCCGCCTTTTGGAGTCACTATGACAAAGTCATCCGAAGCCTTGGGAAGCGGGAATTCCCATCTGCCTGTGCGTTCTTCGGCATCCATCAGGCTGAACTTGATCGTCTTGGCGGTGTTGCCGGACTTTGTCCTGAGTTTCAACGCCGGGGATTTGCTGGCCTGCCGGCTGAGATCTAGCTTCACTTTGACGCCTGCACCGCCGTCGCATTTCAAGTCCTTCAGGACAGCATGGCCGTCGACAACACTGAGCTTGTCCTTCCATGACAGAAATGAAAAAGTGAAAGGAGCGTCGAATTCAGCTATCACGACCTTCGCATCAGCCTTTGCAGCTGTCTGCGCATGCAATGCGATCTGGACCATGAGAGCCATCATGAAAACAATCGCCAACATGTATCTGTGACAAATAGCAAACCTAACCATATCTGCTGCTCCTTTTTAATGAGTGTTTCGCAAGCACATCGGAATTCGCATGACCGGAAAAATCAAAAGAGGATGGATTCCCAACCCACCTTCTAAATCGAAGACAACCATATCATCAATTATTTAAAACATGTCCACCAGCCACCCAATGAAAAACCAAATCACTGCAGGTATTTGGAGGGTCTCAATGTATGCGGAGGTCGGATTATACCAAAATCATAATTGAACAAGGAGTCATTCTGATCATAGACTTTCCAGAGCATCGAGTCGTCCGGATGTGTGTCATCCTTGCAGTTAGGTGGACCATGAAGGGCTTCGACATGGCCGTCGGCAAGCAATGCATTCGATGAACTGCGATGTGTGAACAGGAAGCTAAGATCATTGGCGACCTGCAGCCTTGACCAAGTTGAGGTCCAGCAGCACTGTTCCGGACTATGCGTATACCAGTTCTCGGTCATTACTCCGAATTGTTCAGGCCTGACGACCTGATTTGTCTTTACCCGAGGCAGTATATCCTGATATTCAGGTTCAGAATGTGCCCAATTGGTTATGCTAAGGATCTTCCAATAGATGCCGGTTGGTGGATATGTTAGTCCATTCATTGTGTATGTCAAAGTGATCTTCTGGTTGTCAGAAGAGAGGACTCCGACTGCCGGACAATGTATCATATCATATGGTTTAACCTTGTCAACTGGTTGGTTGACTCCTCCGGTGTCAGGAAGTTGGGGAGAGCCAAGCAGAGTTCCGTTGACATATGGGTTGAGCGCCTCAGGCCAGCGGTAATTAGGATAATAGTCATTATAATCACTGGTGTAGAACGCGAAATTCAGGCCAAACTGCTTCAAGTTGTTTACGCACACACTTGATTTTGCGACATCCCTTGCGTTTTTCAGAGCGGGAAGAAGCATGGCCGCGAGGATCGCGATGATGGCGATTACCACAAGCAATTCGATCAAAGTAAAGCACTTTGCTAGAATTGCTCGCGCTGTATACCCGCCGCTTCCATCGAAACATGCCCTGTTCTTTCCCATGGAGACAGATCTTTCTTGAGATTATGCTTGTAACATATCAGATCTCGGTTTTTTATAAAATGGACAAAACTATTGAATATTTGGAAAAAACATTTATAATATGCCCCATGAAGGAGCACGCTGAAATCCTCTATCTGACCGGCATCAACACGGGACATGACCCGGAATTCGTGTTCGATTGGACGCCTCAGCCTCCGAGAAGGGCCTTCATCTCCTGTTTCCGTACTGAGGCTGTGATACTTTCTTCCAAGGGGATGGAAAGGATTGGACTGGGCGACTGCATAGTCCAGGATTCCGGTTTGAAGATGTACCATTCCAGCGTCCCCGGGGCTTCGGAAGGATTCAGGAACGACTGGATGCATTTGGACTATAGCGTTGTATTTAAGGTTATGAAACAGTTGAAGCTGCCATGGAACAGGCTGATCAGGACAGGACGACCGGAACTGATGGCGGATTATATAAGGGCCTTCAGCGCGGAGGCGGAGGAAAAGGACGGATATTGCGGAATTTCAATCGGGAACAGACTCTCCATGATGCTCATAGATATGTCGAGAAGCGCCCGTGCGTACGCCATGAGGACGGAGAGGATGACTTCGACGGAGAGCAGCCATTATGACAGGTTCATGGCGATCCGTGCGGACATGATCGGGAGATGCACGGAAGAACATACTGTCGGAAGCCTAGCGCATGAAGCCGGGCTGAGCCCTGAAAGATTCGCCTTCCTCTACAGGAAATTTTTCAGCAGCACCCCGATCTCGGACATGATCGACGCCAGGATGCTAGTGGCGAAGAGGATACTGTCGTACTCCCGGAAGTCCGTAAAGGAGACCGCGCTCGAATGCGGATTCGGGGATTTCTATTACTTCTCGAGGATATTCAAGAGCCGCACAGGCTGTTCCCCGGTCGAGTTCCGGAGAGGATATCTGCCTCGGATCACCCGGCAGCATCCGGAAGATGACTGTAAAACATTCATCGGCGTTCCATGAACCGCCGGCAGGGCCTGTGCTGAGCTTGTCGAAGTATGCCGGCGTTCCACAGGGAAACCTCATTTGGCAATTTCGTGCTAGCATTTGTCACTTTTGTCACGGCATAATTTATTCCGACAAATAAGTTATCTCTCAAACCAAGGAGATAATCATGACAATTTCGCTGGACAAAACTGAATACAGGAAGAAGGTGCTTGGCTGCTGGCTGGGAAAGGCCGCGGGCGGAACGCTCGGCGCTCCGTGCGAGGGGAAGGACGGACCGTTGTCATACAGCTATTACGATCCGGTGCCGACGACAATGCTTCCGAACGACGATCTGGACCTGCAGGTTCTGTGGGCCTGCGTGATGGACGGCATGAAGGAGCCTAAGGTCGACAAGGACATAATCGCCGACGCCTGGCTGAAGCATGTCGAGTTCCCCTGGGACGAATACGGTGTCTGCATCCGCAATCTCAGGAACGGGATACGTCCTCCGTTCTCCGGGATCTGCGACAACTGGTTCTACAACGGGATGGGCGCTGCGATAAGGAGCGAGCTATGGGCATGTCTTGCGCCTGGCAACCCGACATTGGCAGCGCAATACGCCTATGAAGACGCCTGCACCGACCATTCAGGCGACGGCATCTGGGCGGAAATGTTCTTCGCCGTGATGGAATCCCTGTGCTTCCGCGAAAATGATCTGGAACTGATAACCCTCAAGGCGTCATCGTATCTTCCTCTTGACTCTAAAATCAGGAATGTCGCAATCGACACAATGGAATGGTGGAAGCTGCATGGCGACGTAATGAAGGTGCGGGAGATGATCCTCGCAAAATACGGGCATCGCAATTTCACTGACACCATCCAGAACATCGGATTTACGATTCTCGGACTTCTCGCGGGCGATGGAGATTTCGGCAAGACGATCTGCCATGCTGTGAACTGCGGCAAGGACACCGACTGCACCGGTGCGACGGCCGGAGCGATATTCGGGATACTTTATCCTGACAGGATAGATGAAAAATGGCTGAAGCCGATCGGCAGGAGCCTGGTGCTCAACAAGCAGATAACAGGCATCACACATCCTCCGACACTCGACGGGTTCACGGACATGGTATCGGCCCTCGCTGAAAAACTCGGTGCGTCGAAGCAATTTGAGCAATCATCGGAACCTCCTCTTGTGAAAGCGGGAATTTCCTTTGCCGATCCGAAGAGGATCACGGCTGGATTGGATAAGTGCACGGAAGCAGCCATTGCCGGCATCTCGAAGGAAATGAGACCTGTCGTCTTCCCGGGGAATTACGCATATGTTTCCAAGGAGACGCACAGGGGCAGGACGATCGCGGTAAAATATTCCATCCTTATAAAAGAGGGTTTCAAAGGGAGAATGATGATGAGCTCTTTGATGGAAGGGGCGCTCTATATGGACGGAAAATTCCTCTTTGGCGGGCCGGGTTGCATGATCCCTTCCTTCCACAGGGCCGGACAGGGCCACTTCATGGATGTCGAACTTACATCAGGTTCCCATGAAATAGTGGCTCTCATGACAGCAGATCAGTCGGAAGACGCCAGCTGGGTCTTCGGGATCGGCAACTCGCAGAACTGCATGTGGAGGACGGACGTCCTGCCTGCGATATAGGAGCATCACCGGAATGAGCAATTGGAGCCCCGTCACGGTATAGGCCTCGGATTCTGGCATTTCATATTGCAAACAATTATGCGGACATGCTTGTCACTCTGAAGGAGGAACAAGCTCGGAGAACGAGCTCAGCCTTACGCCGATGTTCCTCGAACCGCCGTCAATCGTTATATATACAAGGCTTGTGAAGAAATTCCCGAACTTCGCGTCATTAAGATTCAGATCTGACACCGATATAGTTCCGCTGACATCTCCTGCGAGGTTCGCAAGAAGTTCAAGCTGTTCCGAGGAGGACATGGAGATGTCATATCCGACGTCGCCTGTATCTTCGTCCTTGTTGGTTACAGCCGTAAGGACGATGACGCCGATTCCTCCGTCGGCGAGATTTTTGGCAAAGCTGCTATCTACCAGATGATAGTAACTCATATTATCAACTATCTCCTTCATCCAGTCGGAACTTACGTGCACGAGCAAAGGACTTGCAGTAAGTCCCGGCTTCGCTTCCATGCCGTTCCCGACTGCGGCACCTTCGGTTCCATAGAGGAGGAAATACAGGCCCGATTTGAGCTTTGAAGTAATGTTCGCTTCGGTACTGGCTGCTCCAAGGGTGTTTTCAATCCAGAATTTTTCGGAATCAGTAGATGCCGGACCATCGGTAAATCCCCTTCTGACGTTCATATAGGACTGCATATCCGCCAGACTGGGCGAAGTGCTGGGACTAAGATCAATGCTGGCACCAGTCAGATATCCCGCCGAATCAAAGACTCCTGCAGGGTTCTTATTCGTCTTCACGGTCCAGCTGCCAATACTGCTCGTGCTGTCGGGAATCGAGGTAAAGAAGAAGTCAAATGTGTATTCGCCTTCAGCTTTGATTGATATCGGATAGGAGAAATATCCTTTCTTATCTGTCTTAGCCAGCCACGTCTCAAGACCGGTAACCGGATCCCTCGCGCCGATTCTCAGCCCGGCAATGCCCGTCCCCGTCCTGTCGAGGACCTGTCCCTTGAATTTTGCAGACAATGGGACCGTCTGGTCGTTCGCAGGCACACTGGTAAATATGATGTCAGTCGATGTGTAGCAGTCTATGCTTAAGTCCGCGTTGGAATAGATGCCGGTCCCGTAAAGGAGGATATACCATGTCCCGGCCAGCGGATTGGTTACCGTCAGGATCCTGTCGGCTGTTTCGCCTATTGCAATACCTTTGGCATTTTTGTCCGTAGTGGTTGGATATCTGTCTATTTTTGCGTAGATATCGCAGGAACCGGTCACGTTCTCGACTTTTGCGACGAGTCTGCTAATCCCGGCAGGAACAGTGATCTCATAGAATTTCTGGCTGTTGAGATCTCCGGAAAGTCCCAGGGAGCTGAAGGTGTCGCCGACTACAGTGCCTGACACCACCACCCCTGCAAATCCTGACACCGCTGAGCTTTTCGTCGCCAGAGCACCGTTCACCGACTCAACGCAGTAATAATATTTCTGGCCGGCGGCTGCACTGTCATCGTTGTATGTCAGGCCTGCAACGTCGCTGGCAATTGCAGCCCCCCAGTCATCTGCGAAGTTGATCTTCCTGTATATGTTATACTTCAACGCCAGAGGAACTTCACCCCATGTGAGCATGACATAGGAATATACGCCATTGCTGGCTTTGACAACAGGGGCCGCAAGGCTGGTTATGGTGTTCGAACAGGCGAATCCGGTGCATATCTTGCTGAATTCGCTCTGGTAGACCACTGTTCCTTCGGACTTCAGATTGGCCCTGACTTTGAAGCTGTGGATGGCCGTGTCGGCTACGGTAAAATCACATGACAATGCTGAAACTGTGTTTGTCACGGTGTCTGTCTCGTCGATGATCTCATAGTCGCTCGCGCCTGGAACAGCTTTCCAGGTGACCCTGATCTTGCCGGCAAACTTGCCCTGGCTTGCCGTTGGCGAGGAAGGCCCCGTATCATTGACGGAACCAATATTCGACCCCATCTTCAGGGCGCTTGCCCCATTGCTGTTTACAGATTTCACCCAGTAATAACACGAATCAGAAGGAGAAGGATTGGGATCTGTCAAGGTTGCTGTATCAACGTAAGCATACTTGGCCTTTGAACTGTCAAAGTCAACCGTATCCTTAATGACAGGAACTGCGGCAATCCCTCCGGAAACATAGGTCTTTGCCGATGTGCTCACCGGCACCGAGAAAGTGTCTGCATCTATTACCGTTACTGCAAATGACTTTCCATTGAGAAGAGTTCCAATTGTGCCGGAAATTCCATTTATCAGGACAATATTTCCGCTCGTAAATCCATGTCCTGCCGCAGTTATGACACATGGATTGGCGAGAGTTACGCCTGTTATTGCCTTCGCTTCTGCCCCGCCGTCGCCTGGCAGCCTGTAGATCTCAAACGAAGTGGCGCCTGCGACCTTCGGCCATGACACCGTAACCCTGTCGAAATATTTCCCGTTTGATACCGTAACTGCCGATGGCGCCGCAGGTACATTTGAAATGTTCCCGGAAACCATGGTGCTCGGAACGCTGTCACCTGCCAAATTGGAAGCTTTGACCCAGTAGTTGAAGGTCTTCCCCAGGTCTGCCGTCGCATCCTTCTGATCCATGTAACTCAGGTCGGAAGTCGTGGCTATTGAATCGGACGGGATGGTCTTTGTCTCGGACCTGTATATCAGATAGCTTGTCGCCCCGGCGGAAGCTTTCCAGGAGACAAGTATCGCATCCGGATATTTCCCCTTGCTTGCAGCCACGGAAGCAGGTGCCTTCGGCGCCGCGCTGTAGCAGATCGCAATCAGTTTCATGTTTGAACACGAGGTGTTCGCGTACAGGCTTATGGTGTAGGTGCCCGACGGATTTTGAATCTGGACCGTCTTGCAGTTCGTCGTCTTGTTTCCATAGACAACCATGCCCCCCTTTTCAACCTTCAGATCGCAGTCTCCTGTTCCGCCGTATGCCTTGATTTCAAGAAGGACCTGTCCGTCGGGAACTGTTATTGAATATTTCTTTGTAGTCCCTTCGTCCATGAAAATTCCTGATATTTCTTTTCCAATCGGGAGAGCTGTCGCAGATTGCTCCGTCAGCCAACCTTGCGCAGAGGAACTGAAATCGCTTGAACCATTGGCGTTCTTGGCTTTGACCCAATAGTAATACTTAGTTCCGGAAGAAGCCGCCGTGTCCGGAGTCCCAAGATTTGAGGTGACATCTCTTATCAGCGGATTTCCTGCAAGATCCGTGGTGTTTTCCGTATAGCGGTATATGTCGTATGATGCTGCCCCTGGGCTTGCATCCCAGGTCAAGGTTATTTGCGCTTCACCCTGGGTCGCCGAAAGGTTTGCAGGCGCAAGCGGGACATCGCTGTACAGGGTTACGTTGAAGATTACGCCAGAATATCCCGAGGTTCCGTAGACAATGGCGTTCCAGTCTCCTGTCGCAGGGTTGAACACCGTTATGCTTTCTTC
>CAZDNQ010000081.1:0-12428 GCA_964506605.1 uncultured Victivallis sp.
GACGCATTGAGCTGATCCTCTCGCAGAGATCGCGCCCGCTCATTTCCGGCATCACGACATCGGTCATCAGCAGATGGATTTCATCCTTGTATTCCCCTGCGATCCCGACGGCTTTGGCAGGGCTGTCTGCGGCCAGCACGTTATAACCGAGTTGTTTGAGAAGAGCTCCGGTAAACTGGAGCAGGACCACTTCGTCTTCGACAAGCAGGACAGTTTCTATTCCGGTGAAAATTTTCTGCGTTTCAGCCCCCTCGTCTTTCTTCTCATGCGGTCCCGCCGATTCAAATCTTGGAAGATATATCCTGAATGTCGTCCCCTTGCCCGGCTCGCTGTAGACATTGATCATCCCCAGGTTCTGTTTCACTATGCCGAATACGGTGGCAAGTCCGAGTCCGGTCCCCTTCCCTGTCTCCTTGGTCGTAAAGAAAGGTTCGAAGATATGCCCCATGGTATCCTTGTCCATGCCGCAGCCATTGTCGCTGACCTCCAGGACGACATATTTGCCTGGAACGAAATCCGTATGCGTCTGGCAGAAAGCCTCGTCAAAATCAGCCTTGTCGGTCTCTATCACTATCCTGCCGGTACCGGAGATGGCATCGCGGGCATTGACAAGCAGGTTGGCGAGGATCTGGTTGATCTGCGATGGATCCATCTTGACTTTCCAGAGGCTGGGCGCGGGTTTTATAACAAGTTCAATGTTCTCTCCGATGAGGCGCTGCAGCATCTTGAGCATGCCGGCGACAGTATCGTTCAAGTCCAGGACTTTCGGAGCTATCGTCTGCTTCCTGGCGAACGCGAGAAGCTGCTGCGTGAGCTGCGTGGAACGAAGTCCGGCCTTGCTGATCTCCCTGACCCGCTCGTATTTCGGATCGGAAGGATCAATCTCGGCAAGCAGCATCTCCGAATATCCGTTTATCACCGACAGCATGTTGTTGAAGTCGTGGGCGACTCCTCCGGCCAGCTGCCCGACGGCCTCCATCTTCTGCGACTGGCGCAGCTGTTCCTCAAGCTTCCTGCGCTCCGAGAGATCCAGCCCGTACGCATAATTCTTATCTCCAAGGGCGATGAAGCCCCATGAAATATTCCTCTTCGAGCCGTCCTTGCACGTCACCACGGCCTCCAACGGTTCTATTGTAGATTTGGTCTCGATTGCACGCTTGACCCTGCTCTGCCATTCATCGGCGATCTGCTGTCGATATTTCTCATCGGGATAAGCCAGCGGCCACCATTGCGCCACAGAAGGCACATCATCCTTGATATAACCAAACAGTTCGACAAATTTCGGGTTCAGGTATTCGAATGTCTGTTCAATCCCCGTCGACATGTAAATCGCCAGAGGGGATTTTTCAGCCATGGCACGGAACATCTCCCCGGATTTCCGGAGAGCCTCCTCGGCATGCTTCCGTTCCATGATTTCCCTGGACAGGGAACTGTTTGCGGTCAGAAGCTCGGAGGTCCGTTCCTTCACACGCTGCTCCACCTCGTCATATGATTTCCGGAGCTGTCCCTGCGTGTAGACAAGCCTGTCCCTCTCCTTCTGCAGCTCGCTGTTCACCATCCTCAGCTGGGCGGGACTTGGGATGGCCAGGAGCCTGGGAAGGATCGGCCACAGCACTATCGCGGTTGCCAGCGAGGCAATCGCGCATACGGTATCGACGGCCGCCTGCCACCAGTTGACAGACCACCAGAGCCCGACGACATGCACGAGATGTGTCGTGCCGCATGCCAGGATGAATATCCCGAACAGGAATATTATCCATGTGAACGGCATGTCCTTGCGCTTCCTGACAAAGACAACCAGGAAGAAGGGGATGGAGAGATATGAGATGGCAATCAATGCGTTTGAAATAGCCATCACCATCATCAGCAGGGGCGTCATCCCCTCGCTGCGCGCACCTTGTATGTCCATGCTGCCCGGCATGATCAGCATCGGTATAATGATCAGCGCGGCCAGCGAGATGCAGGGCAGGATGATGCGCGGCAGCAGTTCTAATGCCTGACGCAAGATGGATTTCTGCGGGACAAGCACCTGCATGCCGTATCCCCTGAGCCGGAGGCTGTTCGTCACAACAAATATCGAACTGAACGCCATGGCCCCCGCCGCGAACATCGGAATAAGCAGGCCGTAGGCGGCGATCGGGATCAGTGCGACATTGTAGAACAGGGCCCATATGAGGTTCTGGACGATCGTGTGGGAAGTCCCCCGCGAAAGGGAGATGGCGCGCCCCACTCCTGAAATGTCTCCGCTTATCAGGGTGATGCCTGCGGCGGCCATCGCAATGTCTGTGCCGGTGCCAATGGCGATCCCCACGTCCGCCTGCGCCAGCGCAGGTGCGTCATTTATCCCGTCGCCGACCATCGCCACCACAGGATGGGAGAAATTGCCGAGGGTCACGGAGGACTGGAGCTTCCTGATCTCGTCCGCCTTGCCCCCCGGCAGGACTTCCGATACCACCTTTCTGATTCCAACCTGCCTCGCGACCGCCTCCGCCGTACACCTGTTGTCCCCGGTTATCATCATGATTTCCAGGCCGAGCTTTGACAATTCGGAGATTGCCTCCCTGGCTCCAGGCTTCACGGTGTCGGCCACAGCAAGCGCACCAAGCGGTACAAGCGCCCCTTCTGCTCCGCCTTCTCCGGCCGCCACAACCATGACGGTCTTCCCCTGTTCCTGCATCCTGATGACATCATCCTGCAGCGTTCCGAGGACGATTCCCTGATTCTGCATCATCTTAAGATTGCCGACGAGTACGTCACGCCCGTCCACCTTTGCACGGACTCCAAAACCTCCGACCGACTGGAACTGGACGGGTTCAGAGAGCCGGATCCCCTTTTCCCTCGCAGCATTGACTATCGCAGTTCCCAGCGGATGTTCAGAGCCGCGTTCCGCTCCGGCCGCAAGGCGGAGCACCTCGTCGGACTGCCGGCCTTCAGCGGCGACCACGTCGGTCAGCTCCGGTCTTCCACGAGTTATCGTGCCCGTCTTGTCGAAGACGACAATATTCACACGGCCTGCGCGTTCAAGCACCTCGCCGTTCCTGAAAAGTATGCCGTTCTCGGCACCCTTGGATGTGCCAACCATGATTGCCGTGGGCGTAGCCAGGCCGATTGCGCATGGGCAGGCTATCACAAGCACCGCTATCGCGTTGAGCATCGCACCGGCCCAGTCTATCTGTGCGACATAGATCCATCCGAAGAATGTGAACAGCGCGATTCCGATGATGGCAGGCACGAAATACTGGCCTATCTGGTCGGCAAGCTTCTGGATCGGCGCCTTGCCTGCCTGGGCTTCCTGCACGAGACGCGCGATCTGTGCGAGCAGCGTGTCCTTTCCAACCTTGGAGGCCTCGAACTTCACCATCCCCTCGCGGTTGATCGTTCCGCCTATGACCTCGTCTCCGGGACCTTTGCTGACAGGCATGGACTCGCCGGTTATCATGGACTCCTCAAACGCCGAACGCCCTTCGCAGATGATTCCGTCGACAGGAACTTTGGCGCCGGGGCGCACGACGACGATGTCGCCTACCGCCACATCGTCGATACCGACCTCCAACTCAACGCCGTTCCGGACAACGCACGCGGTCCTGGCGCGCAACCCCATCAGCGCTTTCAGGGCCTCTGATGTCCTGCCCTTGGCGCCAGTCTCGAGATATCTGCCGAGCATCACAAGCGTGATGATGGCGGCGCCGGTCTCGAAATAGACGTTCGGGCTCCTGACCGCCCCAATGACTACGCATAGGCTGGAAAAATATGCGACGGATGAACCCAGCATGATCAGGACGTCCATGTTGGAGTGTCCGGAACGCAGGCTCCTCCAGGCGCCCTTGTAGAACTGCCACCCGACTACAAACTGGACAACTGTCGCCGCTGCGAGCATCGCAATCTGGTCATGGGCGAATCCCAGCAGGCGGAAATCCCGCGCCATGCTGTAGAGCACAAGGGGAATGGTGAACACAAGCCCTGTTACCAGAAGCCTCCACTGCCTCTGAAGTCCGGCCGACCTGGCCTCATCCTCGGCGTCTCCGGCCTCCTCGATGCCGCATGGGTTTGCAATCTCGCAGCCTTTCCTGCGTACGGCTCCTGCAATCCGAGAGACATTTGCAACACCCGGAACATACTCGACCGATACGCATCCGCCGCGATAGTCCGCTTTTGCCGACAGTACGCCCTCCAGCGCGGCCAGTTCCTTCTCAAGCGCCAGCGCATCGGCATTGCCGTCCATCCCGACGACCTGCAGCTCGATCCTGCCTGTTGCAACACCATATCCGGCGGCGCGTACACAGGCGACAATCTCCTTCTCCCCGAGGACCGAAGGATCATAGCTGACGGCCAGCTTTTCGCCTGCGAGATCGACAACGGCCTCTTTGACGCCGGAGAGCTTGCGCACTTCCATCTCTATTGCCGCCGCGCAGTTCGCACACGACATGCCTGTCACCGGAAAGCGTGTTGTCTTTAAACCGCTCATCTTTCTCCATGTTCTGGCTGTTTTACGTTCATCATATCATCGCTATTTCAACGGAGCGCGGGTTTTCCAACCCGCGAAGTATTTTTATGGCGGGTTGGAAAACCCGCCCTCCGTTATTCCATCCTATTTCATGCACCCGCATTTTGCATGTCCCTGGGCGGACTCGTTTACGGCGCCGGCCTGCATCAGTCCCTTGCTGAGCATAATCGAGCCCATGACAACCAGTATTATTCCGGAAGCCTGGATGAACCGGCTGGTCATGGCAGCGGACAAGATGCGGGCAATCATTCCAAAACAAAGAAGGGCAGGCAGCGTGCCCAGCCCGAACAGGGCCAGGATCATTGCGCCTTCTACGATACTGCCGTTGCCTGCCGCAAGCACGTACATCGCCTGGAGCGGCCCGCAGCCAAAGAGGAAACCGGACAGGATTCCTATGAAGAAGGGGCTGTGGGATCTCTTCCCCCGTCCTCTGATATATTCATACATCGGCTGCGGCTGCCTGATACAGATTGCCTTCAGCATTGAAAACAGTTTCAATGTGCCAAGTCCGTAGATGATGAGAAAGGCTCCGGCAATGCCGAGGCTGACGCCTCCTACGACCGGTGTTATCCGGAACAGGGAACCGAGAAGTCCGAACAGTGCGCCGAACACCGCGTACGACAGTATCTTGCCGCTACCGTAGAGCAGATGGGAGCGGAAGGAGGATTGACCAAGCTCGGAATCACGCGCCGTATATCCGACAATGAAGCCGCCGCACATCCCGACACAGTGGAGCCCTGCAAGCAGGCCGACGACGAATATCATTCCCGCGCCAGTGGTCGAATCTATTTCAGGAAGAGCCAGCAAGTATCCATACTTCCTGGAGAGGATAATCAGGAGGGATATCCCCGCCAAGGCCAATATTGGAAGAACTGCCCTTCTTGCAGTCTCCTTCATCCAATCCGAGACAGATTTTAAAATCATGGCACCCCACTTTCCCCATTCGGCGGAACTCGGACTTTCCTACTTATAGATGCAATTTCTTAAACTGACATCTGTCGGCCGACAATCGTTTTTTCTTCCCCAGCGCATCGCGCGAATCATCAACCACAAGTATGCTGAACTTGTCCATCCACACTCCCTGTCGGAATATAGATCCAACTAGAAAAATATAAATTTTCGCAGGAGAAATATCAACCAGCACCCTGCTTCGTGCTGCTTTTAAGCTTGAGGATCTCCTTCTTCAGCAGTTCAAACTCCATTTCAACGGTGTCGATCAGTAGCCCGGCCTTTACCGGATCACCGGCCTTGCATGCCTGCTCCAGCGCCAATGATGTCTTCTGGAGGCTTTCCGCGGAGAAATTTCCAGCCATGCCCTTGATGGTATGGGCCGTGTTCTGCACCTTCTTGAGATCTCCGGCCCTGAAGGAGTCTTTCAGGGAGGTGACAAGTCCCGGAGCGTCCTTCAGGAAGAGCTCTATCAGCTCATTGAGCAGATCGTTGTCGTCAAAGACGCGTTCCATGAGGGTGTTGATGTTGAAAATGTCCGGGTTTATCCCCCTGTTCCCCTTTTTTCTCCTTATGGCGGTGTCGGTTCCAAAGGTGGCCTTGCCGCCAGAAAGCTGGCGGGATATCGCCTTTGCAAGCTCTTCAGGATTTACAGGTTTTGACACATAGTCGTTCATGCCCGCTTCAAGGCATTTCTCCCTGTCGTCCTTGAGCGCATGGGCGGTCATTGCAATGATACGGATATCGTGGTCGAGGACGCCTGAGCTCCTGTCGCGTATCATCCGTGTCGCCTCAAAACCGTCCATCACCGGCATCTGGACATCCATCAGGACCAGGTCATATGCCTTCGTCTCAAGTGCCTTGACCGCCTCCGCGCCGTTGCCGGCCAGATCTGGAGAAAAACCCAGTTTTGCGAGAATCGCACAGGCGACCTTCTGGTTGATCTCATTGTCTTCAACCAGGAGTATCTTCGCCGTCTTGGCCTTGAGGATCGATGCTCCTGACTCAGCCGGAATATCCTCCGACAGCCTCTTTTCCCCGAGGAGATTCGCTATGCAGTCGAACAGATGCGATTTCCTGATGGGTTTCGGGAAGTATGCGTCAAAAAGGCCGGAATCCCTGAATTTCTTCTCAATGGCAGGTCCGGCCGAGGACATCATGACCAGGATCGTGCCGGATATTCCGGGATCCTTCCGGATCTCCCTTGCAAGGCTTTCTCCGTCGATGTCGGGCATGAGCATGTCCAGGAATGCTATATGATACGGGCTTCCCGCCTTTTTTGCGCCATGGATCGCGGCAAGGGCCGAGGAGGCGTCTTCGACTTCATCATGCTTGAAATTCCAGGAGCTGAGGAGGGTCCTCATCACAAGCCGGTTCGTCGCGTTGTCGTCCACTGTCAGCATCCTGACATCCCTGAAGCTTTCAGGAATCTCCTTCTCGGCGCCTGTCTTTCCCGCCTGCTTCTTCAGCTGGATTGTAAACCAGAAAGTCGAACCTTTTCCTTCTTCGCTGATGACTCCTATTGCTCCGCCCATCTTTTCCGCCAGGCGCTTTGAGATTGAAAGTCCGAGCCCAGTGCCACCGAATTTCCTGGTCGTCGAGGAGTCCACCTGCGTGAACGCGCTGAACAGGGAGTCGATCTTGCCTGCTGGAATTCCAATTCCCGTATCACGCACCTCGAAGTAGAGAAGTATGCGATCATCCTCGTCCTTCTTCAGTTCCACAGACACGAAAATTTCGCCCTTCAATGTGAATTTCATGGAATTTCCGACCAGGTTTATTAGGATCTGCTTCAGCCTGGTATGATCACCGTGAAGGGCGCACGGGATCCCGGGGTTGACCAGGCAGTTCAGCTCAAGGCCTTTCTCCTGGGCCCTTACGGCTAGGATGTCCATGACGTTCTCCATGAGGATGCCGAGATCGAAATCAGTCTCGTCCAGTTCGAGCTTGCCGGCCTCGATCTTCGAAAAGTCCAGGATGTCGTTTATGATCGTCAGCAGCGACTCGGCGCTCAGCCTGATTGTCTCGGCATATTTCCTCTGGTCGGTGTCCAGGTCCGAATCGAGGAGTATCGAGATCATGCCAAGGACGCCGTTCATAGGAGTCCTTATCTCATGGGACATGTTCGCGAGGAATTCGCTTTTTGCCACATTGGCGGCTTCCGCGCGGGCGGTGGCCGCTTCAAGCTGCCTGTTGGTTTCAATCAGCCTCTCCTCCGCCAGCTTGCGGCCAGTTATGTCGCGCAGTATCCCGACGGCGTGCCAGCCGCTTTCCATCTTCACCGCTGAAAGCGACAGCTGTACGGAGATCTCCTGCCCCCCTTTCCTGATGGCCTCAAGCTCAAGCGTCTTCCCAATCGCGGCCCCATGGCCGGTCTTCTGGAATTCCGGGAAGGCGCCGTGGTGAGCGCTGAGATACCGGGCGGGGACGAGCAAGTCATGCAGGTTCCTGCCAATCGCTTCGGAGCTGGTATATCCGAAAATGCGCTCCGCGGCGGGATTCCAGTATGATATCCTGCCTTCGGGATCCATCATCAGGATGGCGTCCTGGGCGGAGTCGGTGATGGCGCGCATATGCTCCGACTGCTCCCGCAGCTGCACTTCCACCCGCCTGCGTTCGGTGATTTCCTTGTCCAGTTCATCCCGCGAGGCGGTGATTTTCCTAAGGCTGTCCGCCATTTCATTGAAGGCCTGCGACAGGAGCCCTATCTCGTCATAGCTCCTGATCGGGAGCCGGTAGCCGAGGTCTCCGGAGCTTATCCTTGCAGTTCCGTCATGAAGATCCTTTATTGGAGCGGTGATATATTTAGAGAAGAAGAATACGGCGATGGAACTCACTATGATTACAGCTAAAAGAACCGCGAGGGTATATTTGAGCATCATATTGATCGGCTTGAAGGCTTCAGAGGTGCTGATCCTCGCCACAAGCCCCCAGTCCCCAAATGGTATGTAGCGGTACGCGGCAAGCACCCTGTCGCCATTGGAATCAAGCCCTTCGACCATCCCATTGCCCTTCTTCAGCGCAAGCCTCATCGGCTCCGCCAGTTTCGAATCAAGGGGGATCCGGTATTTGAATGCAGAGCCGGGGATCCCGGGCAAGGTGTTCAGGAACAGGATGTCCGCCCCAGCTGTCTTCCCGAGCAGCATGCCGCCGCCGAAGGAACGGCCCGCCTCATCCAGCAGCTTGTAAATGTTGTCGGCCCGGATCCGGACATGGAGGACTCCGACCATGTCCTTCTTCCCCTCCGTGGGATTGGCGAGCGGAATTGCGACTTCGAACATGACATTCCCCGCCGAAGGCTGGAAACCGCTGAAATACCTGGAGGTCTTTCCCTGCCTGAAAGCTTCCGACGTGGAAATGTTTCTGCCGATCTCCTGTACCGAGGTCGAACCGATTATATTGCCATCGAGATCGATGACATCTATCCTTTCGATAACAGAGGCCGAGGACATGGCGTCCCTGAGGGTCTTCTGTGTGTCGGCCTCATATCTGCCGAGATCCGGTTCCCGGGAAATGATTTTGAGGAGGTGTTCCCTGGGCAGCCTCCTTGACGCGACAAGATCGACCAGATCAAAGTCGTGCTGGAGCATGCTGAGAAGCTGGGACTCATTTGTTGCGAGAAAAGCGGAAAGGTCGGAGAAAATCCTCTCCTTCAGGATTTCCCGTGAATGCCAGTAAAGTATGCCGCCGACCGATATAATGGCCGCAAGGATCAGCGCAAGCACAAGAGCTGCCAGCTTGGTCCGGATCGATAACCTGAACTTGTCCATCCTCGCACCCCCGCAGCAAACTTGGATTTACGCCCGCACGCTTCAAGCAATTATACACTTTTACCAAGGGAATATCAAGAATCCGCCCCGACACCTGGTTCAAGCACCATCCTTTTCGATTTCTATTCCCGGATAATGTTTCTTCATACAGTCGGGACACAGTCCGTGGCTGAATTCGGCCTCGGAATGATCTGAGATATATGTCTCCAGCTGGTTCCAATAACCTTTGTCGTTCCTAATCCTCTTGCAATGCATGCAGATTGGCAGGATACCCTGAAGCTGCTTCACCTTCTCAAGGGTCTCATTCAGCCTGGCAATAAGGGATTCCCTTTCCTTTTCAATCTTCCTGCGGTCGGTTATGTCCTGGAAGGTGCCGAGTATAATTCCGCGGCCGAGATCGGCTTTTCCTGTCGCATGGACTGCACGCTGATTGCCTTTCGCAGTGATTATCTCCAGTTCAACATCAAATGGCTCCCCTTTTTCGATGGCAAGCTGGACAACACGTCCGATTATGGGCCTGGATGCTGGCGCATAGAAGCCTATCCCTTTCTCCACAGTAGGCGCAAAATCCATGTCCACCTCATGGATCCGGTATACTTCCTCCGTCCACAGAAGCTTATTGGTGGCGATATCCAGCTCCCAGCCCCCGACCTTCGCCATCCTTCCTGTCTCGTTCAGCAGATCCTGGATTTTCCTCAGCGCCTCCTCCTCGAGCTTCATCTCCGTCACGTCCTCAAGCGAGACCAGGACGGAACGCCGTCCTTCAAGGAAAAACGACTTCGCCTTGAATCTCACATGTAGGGGGATGTCCTTGCCGTCGACATGGAGGCAGGCTTCGCCTTCGCGCTCAACCTGCCCGGCATCGGAATACAGGATTTCCATGATGCTCCTCAGCAACGGGCATGTCTCGCAGTCCTTCGAAAATCCGCAGCCCCGCGGATCCCTGTTCCGGTTCCTGCACAATAGGAAATCCCCACAGCAGTTGCAGTCAGGATACAGAATCTTGTTGCCGAAGAGCTTCTCCGCGGCCGGATTCGCGTAGACAATCCTCCTGTCGCTGTTGAACACAATCATCCCGACCGGGGAGCTTGACAGGATGGAGTGTATCTTGTCCTTCTCCTGTTCGAGCATCTTCCGCAATCCATGCAGCTCCAGCTGTATTCTCACCCTTGCAACAAGCTCCTCCATGTTGAAAGGCTTGTTCACATAGTCTACAGCTCCAACCGACAGGCCCTTGAGCCTTTCCTCGGCATCATCGGCCCCGCTTATGAATATGATAGGGATGCCGCTGGTGTCGGGATCCTTTTTGAGACGTCTACAGACTTCCAGACCGTCAATTCCAGACATCTTCACGTCGAGGAGTATCAGATCCGGCTTTTCGGCGGAAAGTACGGCAAGGGCGCGTTCCCCGCTTTCGACGGAGCTCACATGTTCATATCCCGCCTTCTTCAGCATTCTCACCAGCAGAGAGCGGGAATCCTGAGAATCATCGACTACTAGGATCCTGTAGTTTTCCATCATTACCACCTGCAATGCAAAGTAGGGCGATTATACCATATTCCATGACAAAAAGCGATGGCCAGTCCTCACTTCTTCTTCTGGAGCCTGCCCTTGTAGATTGCGAGCTTCGCAGCGTCGATGTCGGAACGCGCCTCGGCGTCCTTCATCACCTGTGCGGCCTTGTCGAAGTTACCCATGTCCATCAGCGAATCACAGTAGTTCTCCACGGATAGCTGGCTGAGCTTGTATATTCCGGCGGCCTTCTCGAAAAGCGGGCATATCTCAGCTGCCGCCTTCGGCCTTTCGAGCAGCGGCAGCGTCATGGACTTGGCATACTTCTCCTGCGCCATTCCCTGGTAGCAGCCGGAAATCTGCTCCTCATACTTGCCTTTCAGATCCGGATAAGCTTCAATGAGCTTCGGATATTCGTCGAGGCACGCCTGCCACTTCCCGTCGGAATACATCCCCATCATCCTGTTGATCCGTTCGCTCTTCGAATTGCCCTCGCTGATTATCCTGTAGACAAAGAACGCCCCGATGCAGAGACCGATGATGACGACGATGTTGATGATTTTTGTAACCTTCTTCACTGTGTCGGACATGGAAAACCCCCTTATATATTAAAAGCCAAACCTCAAAGTTCAAAAATCAAACCATCTGAGGGCGGGCGTTGTCACGCCCGTAAATCAAATTTCTTCCTTTCCCTCATTCGAAATTCAGAGTTCGATGTTGGATGTTCGATGTATACCAATGTTCCATTTCGCCGGTTCTCCGTTTCGCCGATACGCCGGTTCTGTTTTCAGGCATCCCTACGCCAGCGCCTCATTGACCATCTTCGCCAGCGCATTCATGTTGAACGGCTTCTGGATGAATCCCTTCATGCCGGCGTCGAGCAGGCTCTGCGCCTCGCCATCTATGCTGAACCCGGAAATGAGCAGCGCCCTGATTCCCTTGTTCATTGATTTCATCTCGAAGAAGGCATCCCTCCCGTTCATCCGCGGCATCATCATGTCAAGAACGACAAGATCAATATGTTCCCAGTTCTGTCTGTAATAGTCCACGGCCTCCTGGCCGTCCCTGCAGGTAACGACCTTGTATCCGAAGGAGCGCAGAATCCTGGAAATGACTGTGCGTATGACCTCCTCGTCATCTACAAGGAGTATGCTGGCATCCTTCCTTACATGTTCGGCCACAGCCTCCGGCTTTTCGATATCAGGGTTGTCCTCGAGAAGAGGGAAGAAGAGCGAGAAGACCGAGCCCTCTCCTATGGTGCTGTCCACAAACACCGTACCATTATGGCTCTTTACAGTCCCGTATACCGATGCAAGCCCCATGCCTGTGCCCTTGCCTGCGGGCTTGGTGGTGAAGAACGGCTCGAACAGATGGCTCTTTGTCTCGTCGTCCATCCCGATGCCGTCGTCGATGACGCTCACCTTGAGATACTCGCCCTTTATGGCGTTGCGCCTTTCCTCGGGGCTCGCGAAGACATCCTCCATCATGGCATTCTCCGTGGAGAAGACTATTTCACCGCCGCTCGGAAGCGCATCCTTTGCGTTGAGCGCAAGGTTGAGCAGGGAGTTCTGGAGCTGTGTCGGATCACCTGTTATCATCGCCGGACTGGCCTTGAGATCCTTCCTGATCTCGATGCGCTTGTCGATGCTGTGCTGGAGGAGCGTTATGACCTCCTCGATTATCTTGTTCACGTT
>CAZDNQ010000082.1:0-12337 GCA_964506605.1 uncultured Victivallis sp.
GTAAGCGATGCGATCGCAACCAGGGCGATGATCAGGATATACTCCACGATCGTCTGTCCGGCTCTTTTCCTTCTCATGATTCTCTTCATTTTCCCATCTCCTTATTTTATTATGGGTAGTCCAGTCCCACCAGGGAAAGGATACGCCAACCATAACCTGTGAACGCCGAAAGAAGCAGAAGCAATACAACTGTAACCATTACGAACATGGCAAGGACAATCGAGAACTCCGTAGCCGTCTGGCCGGAAACTGCTCCTCTTCTGACTGAACTGCCTCTTTTCATGTTCCGCTCATCATTAAATGATTCCAACCCCGAGTTATCATCTTATTCTTCACTTGTCGGCCAGGGGCGACCTGCCTTTCCTGCCGATTATCCTGTTGCAGCTGTCCATTATTATAACCTTCGGGCAAACCTTCTTCGCCTCCTCTTCGGAACATACACCGAAGGACATCACTGTTATCACATCTCCCGGACTCGCCCTGTGGGCCGCCGCGCCGTTCACCTTGAAGTCCCTGCTTCCGGCCCTGCCCGGTATCGCATAAGTCTCGAACCGCTGGCCGTTTGAAGCATTCACCACGAGAATCTTCTCATAAGGATATAATCCGGCCTCCTTCATGATGTCCGTATCAATCTCAAGACTCCCCTCGTAGTCCAGAATGCTCTCTGTCACTACCGCCCGGTGAATCTTGCTCTTCAGCATTACCAAATCCATCTTTTTATTCCTCTTCTGCTAAACAATACGTCACTTGCGTAAAATTATTATCCATCAATACATAAAATCATAATGCCAGACAACACATTGCAATTCCAAGAACAGCCCTCGCGGGCTTGACTACAAACGAAATCCCAGCATGCAATTCCCAGATTTGCTTCATCCTCCCGCCTTGCAGGATTGGATATTCAGCTTAGCTGCGGACATGCCGCCCTGGTAAAACCCCGTCATCCGAGAATTTCGGCCCTGGAGTCAAGGTAGATTCCCTTGAGGTTCATCTTGAGGGACTCAGGATTGCTTGCCATCTTAAGCGCATCTTCCTCAGTTATAAGCCCTTCGTTGACAAGAGCGAGCAGCGACTGATTGAAGGACTGCATCCCGTCCTCTTTCCCCGTCTCAACTGCGGCATGCAGCTTGTCGATCTTGTTCTCCTCGATAAGCTTCCTCACGATCGGAGTGTTTATCAGTATCTCCAGTCCTGGGATCACACCGCCGCCGAACGCGCGCCTGATAAGCCTCTGGCACATGATAGATCTGATGTTGATCGCCAGGGCCCCCCTGATCGCATCCTGTTCCGCCCTCTCGTAGAAGTCCAGGATACGGTTCACCGCCTGCGAAGCGTTCGTCGCATGCAGGGTCGTCAGCACAAGATGTCCGGTATCCGAGGCCTGCAGCGCCGCATCGAAACTTTCCTTGTCACGCATTTCACCGATCATTATGACGTCGGGATCCTGTCGCAGGACGTGCATCAGGGCGCTCTCGAAATTGAAGGTGTCAAGCCCGATCTCGCGCTGTTCTATGATGGATTCCTTGTCCTGGAACTCGTATTCTATCGGGTCTTCGACCGTGATAATGTGCTTCCTGAAATTCTGGTTCACGTATTCGATGATGGACGCCAGTGTCGTAGACTTTCCCGATCCGGTCGTTCCGCTGACGATGATGATGCCACGTTCGGACTCGGCGATCCTCTTGACATTCTGGGGAACGCCAAGCTCCTCGATTGAAAGGATGTTCCTCTTGACATGCCTCATCGCGATGGAGAGCATGCCGCGCTGCTTGTGGATATTCACACGGAAACGCCCGACGCCTTCCTCGACAAAAGACAAGTCGGCATCTCCTTTTTCAGCAAGCCTGCGTTTCAGCTCATCCGAACTGAGCATGCTGTCCACGGCCTTCTTGACAAAATCCTTCGACGCCACCATGTCCGTATCTACAAGCCTGCTGTCGATCCTGATCGTTATAGGAGCGTCCTCCTTTATATGCCAGTCAGAAGCCCTGGAATTGACCCCGAGCTCAAGAACGTCATGCATTATGCTGTTCTGTGCCGCCATGTCAGAGTTCCTTTCATTCAATATGTATTAGTCGTCTGTCGTCTGTCGTCTGTCGTCTGTCGTCTGTCGTCTGTCGTCTGCCGCGGCGTAGCTCCTCGGCGAAGCCGGGTCGTCGTCATCCCCCGTATCCACCCATCAGTTCTAGCATTCTGGATACAGCCTCGTCCATGCCGGTTATCACGGCGCGCGATACGATACTGTGCCCGATATTCAACTCATGCAGGTGCGGAATCCGCAGGATGCCTTCGATATTGTCATAGTTGATTCCGTGTCCGGCGTTGACCTTTACGCCTATCCTGTGTGCAAACACGGCCGCCGCGACAAGCCTTTTGAGCTCGGATTCCGCGCGTCTGCCGCCGCTGTCAGCGAATGCGCCTGTATGGAGCTCTATGAATTCCGCGCCGCTCTCGCGGGAAGCCTCTATCTGGTCCTTGTCCGGGTCTATGAACAGGCTGACTACTATCCCCGCCCTCTGGAGCCTTTTGACCGCAGGCCGGATCTTCCTGAACCCGCCGATGACGTCAAGCCCGCCTTCTGTCGTAAGTTCCTGCCGCTTTTCAGGTACGAGGCAGCAGTTTGCCGGTTTCAGCCTTGTGGCGATGCCGACCATCTCGTCGGTGACGGCCATCTCCATGTTCAGCCTCCTGACTTTAGCAGCAAGCCGCTTCATGTCTGAGTCCTGGATATGGCGCCTGTCCTCACGGAGATGCGCGGTTATACCGTGGGCGCCGGCCTTCTGGCATATGATTGCAGCCTCGAGTGGATCAGGGAAGCTCGCCTTCCTGACCTGCCTGAGAGTCGCCACGTGATCTATGTTCACACCGAGTTTCAGCATCCAGTATTTCCAATTTCAGCTTGAAGATTTCCAACATGGGCCAATTATAGAACAATAAACTTGCCAAACTTATCAAAAACTAGTGAAATATAGCCTGAAAAACACACGAATCACATGCAAAATCCATATTTGTCCGTTTTTTGCGAACGCAGAAATTTGCGTATATGCCTTTCATAATCCGGATGAAATGATAAATTGACCGCTTCAAAACGGATTCCAACTTGTATGTCTACTATGCTCACAAACGAGAAACTGTTCGCCGCAAGCCTGATTCTGTCGGGGATATTCTTCCTGATGGCTTCGATCTGGACATACAGGACTACAGCCAAGAACATCTCCTCCCACGAGAAGCTGCCCCGCCAGAGGATACTCGGCGCGGTGCTAGCCGGACTAGGCCTGTTCTGGTGCGTTTTCCATGCGAAACCCCTTGTTCCCGTCTCGATGCACTCATACCTGATCCCTACCGCCGTCATCTGCACCTGGATAGGCTACATGCTCCTGGACTTCCTGTTCTCGAGGGCCTTCGGAGGCATGCTCATACTTTTCGCTCATTATTTCCTGCACGACTCCTTCGAGTTCAAGACGCCCGCCAAGCCGTATTTCTCGCTGCTGTGCTTCGTCATGGGGACCTTCGGCATCGTCCTCTGCGGCAAGCCACATCTCCTGCGCGACATGATAAGGGCTGTCTCGAATTCGGAAAAATGGAAATACTCCATGACGGCAATATTGACGCTTTATGCCATATCCTACATCACCTACGGCCTGATACATATGGCCGGCAAATGACAGAGGCAACCATGACAGCGGAACAAGCATCCAGCCCTTCTCCGGAACTCAAGGTGATCATAAGCCAGTTCGGAATAGCCGACAACCCGGCATTTGAATCATCCATGATGGAGTTCCACAGGTATCTTTCCGAAGAGAATGAGAAATACAACCTCACCCGGATCACAAGCCCCGAGGAGTTCTGGATCAAGCATGTGATAGACAGCCTGTACATAGTCAAATACTATCCTGAACTCGGCAAAGGCCATTTCAGGATTGCCGATATCGGGGCCGGGGCCGGGTTCCCCTCCATCGTCCTCGCGGCAGCATTCCCGAAACTCCAGCTCACAGCCGTCGAATCCTCGCATAAGAAAGCGGATTTCATGAGGCGTGCATCCGCCCTCCTGAAGCTCAGGAATCTTGCGGTCGAGACGGTCAGGGCCAGGGAAATGGCCGCCAGAAAGGAATGGAAGCTCAAGTTCGACATCATCACCGCGAGGGCTGTCACAACCTCCATGGAGACATACTTCGACACACGGGCGATGCTTCGCCTGGATGGCCGTTTCATATTCTACAAGACGCCCCGCCAGGCAGAAACCGAGATCGGCGAGATCCGCAAGCTGACAGCCACCCATGCCGGGATCAAATGGGACAGCACCGAGACCTTCAGCCTGCCGCAGGGCATGGGTGAAAGGCTCTTTATCTACAGCCATAAATAAGCAGTCACAGCCACCCGTCCCTGTAAATGCTTAAATCCACTGGATTCCGGCTTTGTTTCGGACATTTCCGCAGTATATTATGGATGGAGTTTACCGTGCTATTGTTTTTTGCCTTGCTGATGTTGTCGCTCTCAGGGGGGGTATGTCCAATACATTAAAAGAAATCAACCAGATGGTCCAGGATGCCGCAAGGCGGCAGAAGGAGCTGGACAAGCACAAGGCCGACTTCGAGAAGACCGAATTCATGAACGTCGCCATCGAGGGGCGCCAAAAGCTCGAACACCAGCTGCATGCCGAAAAGAAGGATCATTCCAAAGTATTCATGGCAATCCTGGGGTTTATGTCCGCACTTCTGATTGGTGTAATTACATTCCAGTTCATCCAGCTCTACCGTGATTCCGGCAGGGAGATATGGGTGAGGCCTGTTATAGCAAGCTCCGATCTTTCAAAAGCCAAAGAATTCCTCTCCGGCCTCCTGGCGAAGCCAAACATATCCCTCGACGCTTATCTGAAACCGGAAATTCCATCTCCATGGAAAAAGAACACTAACGCGATATTCAAGGAAATCCGTGGCAGGCAGTGCCAGGTTCTGGCGGTTACAAAGGACGAAAAGCAGCTTGGAGAGAACGCCCTCATCCGGGCGGAATGCTCCTCTCCTGAGCCTAACATGAAGGTGGTATTCCATCTTTTCATGGTCAAAAACGATTTTCTCATCCTCAAGGCGGAAAAATTCCAAATCGCCTCTGCAAGCAACGGAGGTGGACAATGAAAGCAAACAGGAAATTCACGCTCGTCGAACTCCTTCTCGTGTTTGTAATCATCCTCATGCTTGTAGCCGTGCTTGCGCCAGTCCTGTCAAAGTCCCGCGCCCAGGCCAGGAAGACCAACTGCCTGTCGAACCTCAACCAGCTTGGGCTTGCCGCCAGGATGTATTCCGACGACCAGAAATATTTCCCCGACACCCTTGTAAAGGACGGTCCGACAAAACAGTACTGGTGCACCTATTTCGACGGGGCGCATGTCGACATGTCAAAAGGGCTGCTGTACGACTACGTGAAGAACTACGCCATCTACAGATGCCCCCAGTTCGAGCTCACGCATAACCTTGTGTCACTGGACCCTGACATGAAGTCCACATGCTCCTACGGAATAAATGCGGAATACGTAGGCGGCACCCCCGACTGCAAGCCGGCACCGTCTGAACACGACATACTCGAGAGCCCGCCGGCAAAGGTCCAGGAGATCAAAAAACCCGCCACGACCTCGCTTTTCATGGATTCAGCCGTAGCCGCTTCGACTGCCATAACGGAAAGCTACTACTATTGGGCGAGATACAGCTTTGTCACCGGCAACCAGCATGAGGCACGCACGCATTTCAGGCATTCCAGGTTCTCAAACGCAGTATTCTGCGACGGACACGCCGAAGACAGCATCCTGCCCAATGCCATCGACAACACCTCGCTCAGCATCGGCTGGCCGTCCCAGGACATCTGTGAAAGAGAGTAGACGCCGTATGCCAAGAAAAATCCTGTTATTCCTGATCCTGTCCCTTCCATTTTCCCCGCCGCCGCCAGGGCTGCTATAATTATGCCCTACGTCCTCGGCGACAACCTGGTCATACAGCGGGGGGTCGAATTCCCGCTATGGGGCCTTGCCGAACCCGGCGAGGAGGTCACAGTCGAATTCAATGGGCAGAAGGAGAGGACATTCGCCGACGACAAGACCGGAAAGTGGATGCTTTCGCTGAAGCCCATGGAGGCCAATCCCAAGCCGCAGCAGCTCAAGATCAAGGCGACCAGCGCCTCGTTCAAGATCGAGAATGTCCTGATCGGCGATGTCTGGCTCTACGGCATCCAGACCCCCTTCGGCGGAAATGTCAAGAAACCCGAAACGGAAGCCATAGAGCTCCCAAAGGAGTTCTCAGGCGCCAAGGATGAAAAACCAAAGGAGGAGCTTCTGCCAGTCAAGGAGGTCAAGCTGCTGGACCCGCTGGTCCGCATCTTCGATGTCAAGAGGATGATCGCCAAGACGCCGCAGAGTCTGGTATCCGGGAACTGGATGAACTTCGACACCGAGAACTGCAGCAGGTTCCCCGAAATAGCCTATGCATTCGCATGCATGGTCAAGTCCGGACAGAACGTGCCTGTCGGAATCATAAATGTATCCTGGAACTGGAGCTCCACCGAGGCGTGGATCAGCGACGGGGCCCTGAGGAAGAACCAGGATTATGCATCGATATATACTTACTGGGCCGGTGCAATCCAGAATTTCAACGCAAACAAGACCAAGTGGGAGAACGATGTCAGGCAATGGGAGAAGATTCGCGACTCGAAACCGAAGAATCTGCCGAAGAAGCCGGAGTATCCCGATGGTCCAGACAGCAACAGGCAGCCATCCTCCCTCTATTTCGGAATGCTGACCCAGGTGATTCCATTTAAAATTAAAGGAGCTGTCTGGTGCCAGTCGGACAAGATATATGCCAAGCCGTTTTCAAAATGTTACACTTCCCTGCTGAGGGATCTCGTAAGCGATCTCCGAACCGGCTTCTCCTCCCCGGATCTCCCTTTCGTATTGATACAGTATCCGGCATATGACAAGCGGCAGGAGTTCCCAGTGGAAGCGGCTTCAAGCTTCGGCCCCTACATTCGCGAAGCACAGCTCAACGCGGCAGATGCCAGGAACATGGCCGTCGTTTCACCAATGAACCTGATCGGCGAGAGCTGGCAGGCAGCCGCCGCTGAGAGGATATATGCAGGAGCCCTTGCAGTCGCTTATGAAAACAGGCCATTCAATCCCGGTCCTGTTACAAAATCGATAACCCTTGAAAACGGCAGATACAAGATCACATTTGACAACGCCGCAGGCGGACTAAAGGCCCTATACGTTGAACATTTCGACGGGAACTGGAGCGTCCTGGAGGGGAAAACGGTCAAAATTACTGAAACCCGGAAGCTGGTGAACGGAAACTTCGCAGTGGAAAGGACAATCGCCGCCGATGAGAAGAGCACCGCCAAGGCCGTGAAAGTGAACGTGAAAAAAACTGACGAGAAGGAGTCAAGCTCCATCGTCATTGAAGATCCAGTCTCAGCGTCCGGATTTGCTGTCGCCGCCGACAAGATGCCTTTCAAATGGGCGAATGCCACCATCGAAGGGGACACTGTCACTGTCTGGAACGATGAAGTGCAGAAGCCTGTGGCAGTCCGCTACAACTGGGCCAACAACCCTGTGGGCAACCTCCACAGCGCCGAAGGCTATCCCGCCAACTGCTTCCGCTCGGACAAATAATCCTGTCTTATGCCATCCTGCATCCGACGACTGTCTGCTGACGACCGGCGACTTCTTATTTATTAAGCGGCCTCATATAGATGGAACCGCTGACTTCGCCCTTGGCGTTCTCGGAAAAGGAGACAGCCATCATGCGCAGCGGGTTTTTGCCTATGAAGACATCGCCCTTGGATTTTGTCATGGGATTGTTGTGCGAGCCGAAGGGCTCCCAGCCCTCCGCCCTCAGCTGCATAGTGATCGAATCCATTGCAGCGTCCGCGGGAAGGGAAGTCTTAAAGTTGCCATATGAAGATTTGCGGTTCGGAAACTCCATCGTAGAGACCGGCGTCGAATCCGGCGGAAGCGGAAGCTCCCTGGGCCATGACGGCGTATCGGGGATCTTGTCCGGAAGATCCATGGAGAACTGGACTACCGGATAAACCCCTCCAAGCTCGACGAGATATATCCTGGTCTTTCCTCCGTCCGCGTCCTTGAACTCGACCAGCGCCGAATTTTCATTCTTCAGGATCTTTGCATTCGGATAGTTCCTCCTGAGCTGGTCCACGGAGATCCCGAGTCCGACCTCGAGCGCGCTTATCTTGAGAGAGGCATGGGCGCCGTTGATTATGACAGGCTCGGTCCACAGGTTAAGAGGATGCAGGAAATCGGTCGGATCGCCCTTGCCGGCGCCTGAGAACGGAGCCAGCGTGAAGACTTCGGCGTATGCGGCCTGTACAAACAGCAGGAGAAGGGCAATGGTTGTTCTTTTCATAAGTTTACAATAACATGCTGTCAGGATACTCACAAGCTGGACAGCATACAAGTTCCTCCTCTGGATACAATACGCCGGAACTGCGTCATTATTTGCTTCCGACGATCCTGGAAAGGCCTTTGACAGAAGGCAGAAGCGGAAAAACCTTGCCGTCCATGGCAGGGATGGCATAGAAGGAAACCCCTGAATTCCTGAGCTGCTTGTTTGCCCAGAGCCAGTGGTCGAAAAACCTTGTCATGTTCCAATGCAGGAGCTGCTGCCTCTGGGGACGTTCAAGATGTGCGGCAGTCTCACACAGCGGCACCACGAGGTTCCCAATTACCAAGTCCCTGGGTTTCTGGCTTCCAAGAACAGATCTGATGAGGCTCCTGAAGATCCCGGACACCGCAGGCGAATGGAAGCATGACACACCAAGGTTCCTGCCGCCATGGCATGCGGCAAGCTGCTGTGGAACCTCGCCTTCAGGAAACGTAAAAATTTCGGCATCTGCAGCGGCCGGCATGTTTCCATCGCCACCAAGAAACTTCATTCCGGACGTCTCCCAGGCGAAATACCAGCTGAACCTGTACTGCCTCGCCATGATCACGGCATCAGAGGACCAGGCTGCCACACGTCTCCTTATGTATATCCCCTCTTTTATCTTTTCAATGACGACGGACTGGGATGAGCCGGGGAATGCCGCAGTGTTCAACCAGCGCCAGAGATCATCTCCGCTCCCTATCTCAAGCCTGGTTCCATCAGCCCTTTCAAAAAGCAAAATGAGCGGGATGCCGTCAAGTTCAAGGCTGAGGCGGGCTCCTGCATCATGCCATCTGATCTCATCGGCCATCGGAACCGGCGAAGAAACCATCAGCGTGCCGATCCGCGACCATTCACCCCTTACAAGGATATTGTCGACCTCGAACACCCCCGCCTCCATCCTGGAACGCAGATCAAAATCCGTAGTGACGGATGCATGGTTTCCGGAGATCTCGCACTTCCTGGTGATCGCGGGTTCCGATCCGAACGGCATTACATTGACGGTCTCGAAGCTGCTGTTGAGTCCATCGATGGCTTCATGCTTCTTGGATTTCCTGCAGCAGGAAGACGACTCGTCGAACTTGCCGAAAGCCATGCCGTGGACCGACAGCAGTTCGGTCCCGGAAGATTTGAAGACAAGCTTCTCGCGATCCCCGGGCGAGAAATAGCAGGTCCAATCCTGGCCTTCAATAAGCAGGGGCTGGGAAATGTTCATTCAATTATCCTGAAGACTTCCTGCAGCGGTTTCCTCTTCCGAGGGGCCGGATCCTCGGCAGGCTTCCCGATCGGGGAGATCGCGATCACTTCCCAAGGAGGAAGAATTCCCAGCACGGAATTCATGCGCTTCACGTCATAGGCGCAAATCCAGCAGGTCCCCAGCCCTTCGGCCGTCGCCGCGAGCACAAGATGCTCCATGGCGATCCCGATGTCTACATCGATGATGCTTCCGCCCTCGAGGCGCTTCCACGCGGCATCCCTGTTGCCTATCGCCACCGCTATCGCCGGCGCCTGCCTGATCCATTCGTTCCTGTAGCAAGTGCCAATGCTATTGCGGATCTCCTCGTTCGTGACGATCCTGAAGCACCATGGCTGTATGTTGCATGCCGAAGGCGCAAGATTGACGGCTTCGCCGATCCTCTTCAGAGTTTCACTGTCTATGGGATCCGGCTTGTAGGCCCTTATGCTTTTCCTCTTCCTTACAACTTCATAGAATTCCATGATAAACCCCTATGGTTAAATTCCAAGTTCCAAAATCCAAGCTCCAGACAAATCCCAAAGTTCAGATTCCCAGACAATTTTACACATAAAAACAAACATCCGTTCAAACTATCTTTGTTTTCTAAACTGAAAACTGTTTGAACTTTGGAATCTGGAACTTGGAGCTTATGATTTTCCGCCTGCGGAAAATCATTCAGTCCATTCGGTTATCGCAGCGACCGCCGCGCAATCCACTATGTCGTCGGCCGAGCATCCGCGCGAGACATCGTTGAACGGGCGGCGCAGTCCCTGTACCAACGGACCTATCGCGATCGCGCCTGCAAGCCTTTCAGTCGCCTTGTACATCGTGTTTCCGCAGTTCAGATCCGGGAATATAAGGACGTTGCATGTTCCGGCGATCTCGGAGTTCGGCGCCTTCGCCCTGCCTATGGAGGGGATCACTGCCGCATCAAACTGGAACTCCCCGTCGATCTTGAGGGCCGGGTCAAGCAGTTTCGCCTTCGCGGTCGCCTCTATCACCTTGTCAATTGTCGGATCCTTCGCGGAACCCTTGGTGGAACAGCTTATCATTCCGACGCGCGGTTCGTCGCCGGTAAAGTTCTTGAATGTCCTGGCCGTGCAGACCGCGATCTCCGCAAGCTGGTCGGCGTTCGGATTTATGTTCATTCCGCAGTCGGCATAGAAGAGCGCGCCGTTGAAACCCCATTTCGGATCCTGGAGCTGCATTATGAAATAAGCGGAGGCGGTCTTGATGCCTGGAGCGGTCTTGAAGAGCTGTAGGGAGGGCTTTGTCTTCTGCCCTGTGTTGTGGTTGTAACCCTTCGGATTTCCGCCGCCAGAGACATATCCGTGGGCGTCGCCGGCACAGACCATCGCCGCCGAAAACACGCAGGTGTCCTTGATCCACTCCGTCGCCTGCTCCAATGTCATCCCCTTGCTCTTCCTAAGCTCGTAGGCGGTGTTCGCATAATGGGCGAACTTCGGGGATTTGAGGACGTCGACGACTTCCACGCCCTTCAGGCTCACTGAATTCTCCTTCGCCAGCTTCTCGATCGCGGCGGCATCGCCGACAAGAACCGGTTTCGCATATCCTGTCAGGGCTAGCTTCTCCGCCGCCTTCAGATTGCGTACGTCGTCGGATTCCGTGAGGCAGATCCTGCGGCCGAGCGATTTCGCCCTGCTGCGGATCCTTTCAAGCACTGTCTCTGGCATCGTTGTCTTCCTTTTCTGTTTTATGCTTTGAATTGAAATTATTGTTAAACATTTAACACAGATATATTCAAGGGACGAAAATTCAACGTCTGCAAGGCAAAAAAAAACGCGCTGGTTTACAGCGCGTTTTTTAATCTTAAATCAGTTCCCCGCCATCATTTCTTCTCTTCCTTGGCGGCAGGGGCCGCTTCTGCAGCAGCAGGTTCGGCATGCCCGTAATCGTCATGGCTGATGTCGATAAGGAATATCCCAGCGATGGCGTCGGCGACTTCAACAGGATGGATTGCCGCTCCGAATGACACGAACCAGCCGGCATTCACACCGATCTCCCAGAAATCCCTGTAACTGTCAAAAGACGCATCTGAAGGACATGCAACTCCGAGAGGCTTCCGCTTGACGACATTCTTCTTGATGGTTCCGAATGTGTTATCAACATAGCACTGCTCGGACTCGAAGCAGAAGAACTCATAGTTCCAGCCGGCCTCGTATCCTCCGCCGATCTGCCTGGCGAAGTTCTTTCCGAGGAAATATCTGTCATTTGTCTTTCCGCCGAACTGCAGCCAGCGGGTAGCCCTGACGTCAATGGCGAAAGGAGCACCGGCTCCGACATCGAACGTGACGATGTCAAGGACGTCGATGATACGGTTGGGTATGTATAGGATTGCGGTCTTTAATATCTTCATGCAGGTGTCAGAGCTTCCCTTTCCGGCTTCAGCTGGCTTTGCAGCTTCGGCGGCCTTAGGAGCAGCAACAACGTCAGCCTTTTTCTCTTCAGCTGGAGCAGCGGCAGGGGCGGCCTCGGCTGCTGGAGCAACTTCGGCTTTCTTTTCCTCTGCTGCAACGGGAGCAGCTTCTGCCTTGGGGGCTTCGGCTGCTGGAGCAACTTCGACTTTCTTCTCTTCGGCTACCGGCGCTGCGGCGGGAGCAGCTTCGGCTTTCTTCTCTTCTGCTGCTGGTGCTGCGGCGGGAGCGGCCTCGGCTACTGGAGT
>CAZDNQ010000083.1:0-12253 GCA_964506605.1 uncultured Victivallis sp.
AAGTCGCAGGACATAAAGCAGCTCGTCATCGAATGCCAGTATCATCAGGAGTTTCCGTTTGAGGACAGCACCGGCAGGAAGTATACCAAGATACATGAGCCTGCTTCCTTCAAGTATACTTCAGCCAATGTGAAATTTGTCGATGAGCTCGACAAAGAAGTTGTCTTCAGGATCCCGATGAGGATAGACCTGCTGAAGGAAATACACGGGGATAAGACGTTCAACGACGCCTATCCAGTGACAATATCGAAGTTTACGATAACTGCCGTCGGAGAGGGGAGGAAGACCCTTTTCGAGTACAAGCTTGCCGAAGGCAAATATAAGTGGGATGACAAGTCCCTGAAACTCGAGGCTGTCAAATGAGATTCACATCCAGACCGGATATTTCTGTTCCTTGCTGCATGAAGGCTTTCTGTATGTTTTCCATTATGGCGGTTGCGGTGCTCTGCGCATGTGCGGATGCCGCCGCCCAGGCCGCCCCGCCGGCCCAAAAGGAGGCCGAAGGGAAGGGGAAGGCCGTTTCGATTGACTTGAATACGGCTTCGCTTTATAACCTGAAGGAGTCATACAAGAAGGACAAGGCCGCCCTTTATGAACCGCTCAAGGTCAAGTTTGCCGACATCCTGCAGAAGAACATCGACGAGGCCGTACAGCTCTACGAGCAGAAGAAGAAGACTGGAAATGTAAAAGGCATGGCGGTCGCCAGGGACATGAAGAGCATGTTCTCCGAGTGCCTCGAGCAGTTGAACAAGACCGGCGAGATGAAATTTCCCGAGAAGCTGAGGGATGAGCTTGAGGACAAGGTCGACTCGCTCAAGAAGGAGAAGGAAACGGCCGAACTTGATATAAGAGACAAGGTTGCCGCCCTCGACGCAGCCTGCTTTGAGAAGTTCAAGACTTCTGTCTCCCCAATGCTTGCGGCGGCGAAAGTGCCGCCGTCCGACACTGAAAAAATACTCAAGGATAAGTTTGCATCCTTCCTGAAGGATGAGATCAAATGCCCTGAACCGGGCATGGACAAGGCCGCGCCCGCTGATAAAAAGGACGCCGCCATCCCGCCTCTGGAAAGAAAAGCTGGAGACTCGGTTGTCATTGCAAGCAAAGGTGTTGGAAGCGCATGGGCTGACATTGGAGAGTTTTATGTCGCCAAGGATGCGGGAGATGTGATCAAGACCAGCATATGCCTCCTCACGACGGAGGGTTTCTCAGATTCACCGGGCGCCGGTTCCACCGTGAAATATCGTGTGGTCAAGCCGTTGAATGAAAAAGGGGATTTTGCTTTCCGTCTGATTGGAGTGGAAGGCAGAGGTGGTTTTGAAATAGTTGAATGGCCTTCTGCGCAGAACAACAGGACTTTTATACTGAGAACTTCCAGGAACGATACTTCATGCGCCTGTGTAATCCAGTACAGCCCGCTGGAAAAGGATCCTGACCAGATATATATAAACGAGAAATTCGTCCAGGCCCCTGAGCCGCTACCGGGCAATCAACCCCCGAGGGCTCCGGAAGGGGCCAATGCGGACAATTCAGCGGCAGGCGCCATGGAGATCCCGGTACGCTCCAATCCCGATGGCGCGAACATAATTGTCGATGGGCGCACCTGCATGGGGAAGGACGGCGTTCCGCTTAAGACTCCCTGCACCATCAAGCTTACCGCCGCTGCGCACAAGATCAAGGTTTCAAAAGTCGGTTTCATCGGCAAGCAGATTCCTGATTTTACTCCGTCCAAAGGCGCGGTCGTCCTGTGCAACTTGGAACCTGATCCGTTGTTCAAGAAATTCCAGGTTTCGGCGAACGTGCTGGATTGGAAAGCGACAGGGATAAATGTCAAGAACGGCGACAAGGTCGTGGTCTCTGCGGACGGCTCCTGGAGCTGCGGCGAGGGCAAGGAGAAATGCGGCCCGGATGGGTATCCCAGCAAGGATCCAAAATTCTCCAAATATTATCTGAACAAGGAAGGGGATCTCAAGCTCATCCCATCGGGCTACTACGGCTGCATGCTCTTCAAGATAGGCAAGGAAGGCGCCGCCCAGGCCTACGATCCGCCTTGTAAGGACATCAAGGCTTCCGCAGATGGCGAAGTGTTCATCGGCATCAATGAACTTACAGGTGCTCCGAGAAAGAATAATACCGGATCCGTGACCGTATTGATCGGAATCAACCCGCCCGATTCCAAATAGGACTAATAAGCCTATAAGGTCCTTTTAACTATGCTGTGGAAGCCACAGCTTCGTATCCGGACCGTCCTCAGGATCTCCAGATTTCTTCATGCCAGCTATTGAGGCTCGTGAATGGAATTAGGTTCCCAATAGAGTTAAAGGCCCGGCAAAATTGTACTTTTGCATCCACTGTGCTAAATTCTGTATGTTTATAAAGTATTCATGATTGGATCATACATGTCCCAGCCTTTAAAACGCATTGCAGTTACTGGAATGGGCGTTGTTTCCCCGCTGGGGAATGACATTCCGACATTCTGGAACGCATTATGTTCCGGCAAGGACGGGATCAGCCAGATCACCAGCTGCGACCTCTCCGATTTCGTAATCCAGCAGGGCGGACAGGTCACAAATGTGGAACTGCCGCCGGAACTCCACGCGAAAATTTCCAAGGAGGACCGCTCGCAGGCGATGGTTGTTTCAGCTGTAAAGCAGGCGATTGACCAGGCAGGGCTGGAGTGTGGGACATCCTCCTCCGGAGGACCGCCTGTCTCTCAATCCAAGATCGCTGTTGTCTTGTCCACGAACTTCGCTGCCGCCGGAACATTCGACAAGGACCTTGGTCTCACGACCCCATGGACCAAAGGCGACATGGGATTCCAGACCGCCGCCGATCTTGTGGCTGACGTCTGGAACCTGTCGGGCCCGAGGATGACGCTGTCCCTCTCATGTTCTTCCGGGGCCGCCGCCATAGGATATGGCGCAGATCTTATCAGGAGCGGACGCGCTGATTTTGTGATCGCCGGAGGATATGACGTCATCAGCCGCTTCGCCTGGGCCGGACTGAGCCTCCTTAGGACGATGACAGAGGACAAGATACGTCCGTTCGACAAGAACCGTGCTGGCACGCTTTTCTCAGAAGGCGCGGGAGTAGTAGTTCTGGAATCCTATGAATCTGCCAGGCTGCGGAATTCGCAGATCCTTGCGGAACTCTGCGGGTTTGGCTTCAACAACAATGCATATCATATGACAGCCCCGCCGCAGGACGGCAAGGGAATCGCGGATGCGATGGCAATGGCGCTGAAGGAAGCCGGGATTCCCCCGGATGCTGTAGACCATGTCAACACCCATGGCACCGGAACACAGCTGAATGATCTGACCGAAACCGCCGCGATAAAACAGGTTCTAGGCAGGCATGCGTATGAAGTGCCCATCACCAGCATCAAGTCCATGACCGGCCATATGATGGGCGCAGCCGGAAGCGTTGAGGCGATTGCTTCCGTGATGAGCATTGTCACCGGGAAAATACCTCCTACGATAAATCTGGCGGAACCCGATCCGGAATGCGATCTGCCGATTCCGGCAAAGGGCGCTCTTGATGCAAAAGTCAAAGTCGTGATTTCCAATTCATCCGGTATCGGTGGCAACAATGTTTCATTGGTGTTCCGGAAAGTATGAAACACAGAGGCGCAGAGACACAATGAAATGGCAAGGTTTATAAAAAATTTCTGTGTCTCCGTGACTCTGTGGTAAAATTTAAGATTGAATTTATGAAACGAGTAGTCATAACAGCAGCGGGACCTGTGACCGCCATCGGCATCGGGCAGGAATGTTTCTCCGAAGCGCTTCTTGAAGGCGCCAGCGGAATCATGGAAATTGCCGCATTCGAACACGGGAACTATGATGCGCATGTCGCCGCCGCTGTCGAAGATTTCGATGTAAAGGAGTTCCTGCCGACGCCGAAGAACTATCTTGACAGGAACACGGAGCTGTCGTTCGGCGCATTCAGCCTGGCCCTCAAGGCAAGCGGAATTGATCTTGCCAGTGCCGACAAGTCGGAGCTGGCATTGATCTGGAGCACGGCCTTTGGCGGCACCGCCACCATGAACCTGTTCTATTCCGATGTCCAGAAGAAAGGGACGCGTTTCGGCAAGCCCATCCTGTTCCCGCACACCTACTCAAACACTGCGATAAGCATGCTTAGCATAGAATATAAGCTGAACGGCCCACATATGAACATAGTTTCCGGATGGACCGCGTCCGGACAGGCCCTGTCATACGGATATGATCTGGTTGCCTCCGGCCGTGTTCCAGTCGCTTTCGTCGGAGGTGCGGAATCATTCAATGAAACCATCTTCCGATACTGCTGCTCTCGGAAAATTCTTTCATCGTGTTCCAGGGAAAAGGCCTGCTCGCCGTTTTCCAGCTCGGCCGATGGAACTGTGATGGGCGAGGGGGTTGGAATGCTCGTCTTGGAGGACGCCGACCATGCGCTTGCCCGCAGAGCGAAAATTATTGCGGAAGTCGCAGGAGCCGGTCTAGCCGGATCTCCCGGAGGATTGAAATCAAAAGCAGTTGAAGAAGCCATGACGACAGCGATCGAAAATTCCGGTCTCAAGTCTTCCGATGTGGACTGCATACTCGCGAGTGCATGCGGACTTCCGGCTGCAGACAAGGCTGAAGCTTCGGCAATCCAGAAGATTTTTGGAGATGGCAAGCTGACTACTTCAGTCAAGCCTTTGATTGGCGAAACTTTTGGCGCAGCAGGAATCCTGCAGGCCCATGCTGCATTGGCGATGATTGAAAAGCAGTCTGTCCCAGGTGTGAAGGTTCCATCAGTGATATCAGAGGCGGAAAAGCTGAGGGTTCCCGCCGAAGCTTTATCCCAAAACGTGGAAAAAATCCTGATGAACAATTTGGACCCGGCTGGAAACGCTGTTTGCCTGGTGATGAGGAAGTTTCACCAGTCCTTGCGGGCTTAATCTCCTTGTTTGGAAATCTAACGAACGCGTTAGCGTTCCCGGGAGTGCGGTGACCCGTAGTCGCCAAGGCTATGCCGGGCACGCAGAGTCACCGCTAGCGCAGACTTTGTCTGCGCACTCCGACGGATGCCTCCGGCATCGTAATACAACATGTCCAGTATATGGAAGCGGGTACTTGATTTGAGATAATATCAAAACTAACTTTTGACTTGTCAGGAAATGAATTTAGGAAAATTCTATGAGTGTTAATGATAAACTGATTGAAGACTACTCGACGATGCTGCTGATCCGGCATTTCGAGGAGACGGTCGAGGAGCTTTTTACCACCGGAGTCGTGGCTGGGACCGTGCACACCTGCATAGGGCAGGAGGCTGTTGCGGTGGGAACCGCCAGCGTTCTTCGGCAGACTGATGTGGTCACCAGCAACCATCGCGGCCACGGGCATTTCATCGCGAAGGGCGGAGACATAAGGCGGATGATGGCTGAGATGTTCGGAAAGGTCGACGGTTATTCCGGAGGGCGCGGAGGAAGCCAGCTCATGGCCGACTACAAGATAGGGTTCATGGGCGGCAACGGAATTGTCGGCGGCAGCATCCCGCTCGCGGCCGGAATGGCACTGCGCTTCAAACAGCAGAAGCGATCTGATATAGCTGTCTGTTTCCTGGGCGACGGTTCGGTCAACCAGGGAACATTCCATGAGACTCTGAACATGGCCGCGCTCTGGAAACTACCGGTGATTTTTCTCTGTGAGAACAACCTCTATGCGATGTCAACGCCTGTTGCCGACGGCAGCGCAAATGCGGATTTCGCAGCCAGGGCCCGGAGCTATGGCATGCCGGCGCTCTGCGTCGACGGCAACGATTACTTTGCAGTCAGGGAAGCTGTGGGCGAATATGCCGAAAAGGCAAGGAACAGTGAAGGTCCGGCGTTCATTGAATTCAGGACGTACCGCTTCTCAGGCCACTCCCGCGGAGACCAGCGTATCTACCGGAGCCGCGAGGAGGAGGAGTCATGGAAGAAAAAAGCGCCACTGCGTCGCATGAAGAAGCATCTGATCGACAACGGAATCATGACGAAAGACGAAGACCGCGAGATCAGGAAAAGTGTAAGGATGAAAGTCAGGGAGGCCGTCAAGTTCTCCAAGTCCAGTCCATATCCCGCGAATGAGACGCTGCTGCAGGGGGTATACGCATGACAATGGTAAGCTACAGCGAGGCGATACGGCAGGCGATGACTGAATGCATGGAGCAGGATCCCGATGTGTTCCTGATGGGCGAGGACATAGGCGTGTATGGCGGGGCGTTCGGTGTCAGCCGCGGAATGCTGGCGCAGTTTGGTCCGACAAGGATTATCAACACACCGATATCCGAAGGGAGTTTTGTTGGCATGGCGATAGGGGCCGCGCTGGCTGGCGGAAGACCTGTCGTTGAAATAATGTTCATGGATTTCATAACGCTGGCGGTGGATCAGCTGGTGAACCAGGCCGCCAAGCTGCATTACGTGTATGGGGCGAAATGTCCGCTGGTCGTCCGCGCGGTCGGCGGTGCGGGAAGAAATTACGGTCCTACCCATTCGCAGAACCTGGAAGCCTGGTTCTGCCATACTCCCGGACTGAAAGTCGTCGCTCCGGCGACTGTTGAAGACGCATATTCAATGATGAAGGCGGCTATCTACGACGACAACCCTGTATTGTTCCTCGAACATAAGCTGCTTTATCCTACGAAGTCGGACTGCACGCTGGTGCCTGGAAAAACAAAGCTTGAGGGTCCGAAACGCCTGCTCCAGGGCTCAGATGCGACGATCGTCTCCTATTCACATATGACAGTTGAATCCCTGGCTGCAGCACATATCCTGCAGAAGCAGGGGATTTCAGTGGACCTGATAGACCTGCGGACGCTCCATCCTCTTGATGAAACCATCATCCTGGAGTCGGTGAAGAGCACAGGGAAAGTCCTGATAGTGGCGGAGGAACCAAGGTCATGCGGTATTTCATCCGAGATCGCCAGCCGGATAGTTGAACAGGCATACGATTATATAGATGCGCCTGTCCGCAGATTGACGGTTCCAGATGTGCCGATTTCAGCGAGTCCTTCTCTGGAAAAGGCCGCCGTCCCAAACCGTGCGACAATAGCCCGCGCCGTATACGATCTATGCAAGAACAACTAGCTTGACAGGATTACAGGGTTTACTGGATATTCTTGGAAAATATTAATCCTGAAAATCCTGTAATCCTGTCTGAAAAAAGGTTTTTCTATAATGGATGCTCTGCCGAAAATATCAGTGGTGATCCTGTCGCACAACAAGATCGACTATACCCGGACATGCATCCACAGCCTGCTTGCCACGGATTATCCCGACTGGGAGCTTGTCATAGTAGACAATGGTTCGACCGACGGCACCGCTGGATGGCTGAAGGAATTCAAGAAGGAGGCCGAGTCGCAAGAGGTCGGCGTGAAACTGATCTTCAATTCCGGCAACATCGGCTGTTCCACCGCCAGGAACCAGGGGATAGAGGCCTCCGCCGGGAAGCTGGTGGCTTTCTGTGACAATGATATCGCCCTGCGCAGCCGCAGCTGGTTGAAGGTTATGGCTGAAGACCTGCGGCCGTCGGATGCGGGCATGGTCGGCCCGAAGATCATCTACCCTTTCAAGCCTCATAACATCCAGTGCGCCGGAGCCGCGGTCACAAAATCCGGACGTATCCAGTTCATCGGACGGGGCGAAGGCAGGGATGATCCGCAATATAATATACGCAAAGAGGTGCAGTGCCTGATAAGCGCCTGCTGCATGACAAAAAAAGAACTCCTTGAAAAGTATGGCGGATTCGATGAAGTTTTCAATCCTGTGGAATACGAGGACATCGACCTGTGCTACCGCATCCGTTCGCATGGATATAGGATACTCTACGAGCCTGCGGTCGAGATGTACCACTTCGAGAGCGTTACAACGGAAGGGACTGAAAGCCTTCCGAACACGTATCTGATCGTAAAGCACAGCCTGATATTCAAGGAGCGCTGGAAGCATATGTTCGAGAAGGAGCAGGGGCCGGCTGAGGAGGCCGCCAGATGGCGGAAAATTCCGCCCAGACGTCTCTCAGATATCGGGAAACTGGAAATTAAGTAGGGACGGGCTTTAGCCTGTCCCATTCTTATGAGGCAATTGCCTCTCTTATGAAAGGAGATCGACCATGGACGCAAATATCGAACTGGAAATCAAGAAGATGATAGTCGAACGGCTCTTCCTGAAGATAAAAGCGGAAGAGATGGAGAACGACAAGAGCCTGATTAATGATTATGGCATTGACTCGTTCAGCATCATGGAAATCGTCGTCGGGCTTGAGGAGACATTCGGGATAACTATCAAACCCGGGGAGTTCAAGCTGGCAAATTTCAAGACGGTCGGAACCATAGCCGAGTTTGTAAGGACAAAAAAGCAGTAGAATTTTTCATAAGTAGGGCGGTTTTTAAACCGCCAACTGTCGGGTTAAAACCCAACATACTTAGGAAATACCTTAGGTGCTTGATGATTCAGGAAACATTTTTCATTGATGATGGGGACGCGCATCTTTACAGCGTGCTCTTCATGCCTGAAACCGGCTTTTCAAACAAGGCCGTACTGTTCTGCCATCCTCTCTTTGAGGAGAAGAAAGCCTCTCACCGTGTTCTGGTCGAACTTGCCCGCAGCCTGGCCGGCAAAGGGTTCGCTTCTCTTATGTTTGATCTCCGTGCCTGCGGTGACAGCCGTGGGGATGTCCTGGATTTTTCACCTTCTGTCTGGCTGGATGATGTTCGCTCCAGTATTGCCTGGCTGAAGAAACGCTATGAAAATCCTGGGATAAGCCTGCTTGGAATACGTTTTGGCGCCGCTCTCGCAGTGCAGGCTGCCGTAAAAGTCCAAGGAATCGAGGACCTGATCCTGATAGATCCGGTTGTCAGGGGAAGGGATTATCTGAATGAAGTCTTCCAGCAGAAGTGTGTCCGGGAGATGATGACCTTCGGCGAAGCCAGATCCGATGTTCCTGCGATGTTCGCAGAACTCGGAAAAACAGGAATGCTCGACGTGGACGGCACAATAATCTCCTCCAGTTTTACCAATGCCGTTAAGGAAATCGATATAAGCAAAGAGGACTTTTCAACCTTGAAACGCATCCTCCTTATCCAGCAGTCTCCACGTAAAAGCCTTTTACCCGCCTATGAGGCTCTCCAGACGAAATGCCGGGACGGCAATATCAGCATGGATATTTCAATGCTGACAGCTCCTCCTTTCTGGAAAGCTGTCGACATGGCCGATTCCGAAGCAATTTGCAGGACAATCCTGCCATGGTGCCGATAGGAATTGATGGAGATTTCTTCTTGACTTAGCCCTGCAGGGGGTGTAAGTTCCTTTGTATCAAATATGAAAGTGCAACTTTCAATGTTACAACTAATTGATAGACAGTCGATTGAACTTGCAGAAAGGCTTAGGAAAGCTTATCCTGTCATTTTTATAACAGGGCCCAGGCAGTCTGGAAAGTCGACTCTTGCCAGGATGGCGTTTCCCAGGAAGAAATATGTCTCTCTTGAAGACATCGATCAAGCTTCCATGGCAAAATCAGATACCAAGGGCTTCCTGTCAGGCTTCCCGGACGGATGCATAATTGACGAAGTGCAGCGTGTCCCTGAAATCCTCAATTATCTCCAGGGCATTGTTGATAACGACAAAAGGACTGGACTTTTCGTGTTGACAGGTTCAAACCAGCATTCAATCCATGATGGAATAAGCCAGTCTTTAGCCGGCAGGACCGGAAACATCACTCTTCTGCCTTTCAGCTGTCATGAGCTTAAAAGCGCCAGCATCTTGTCCAGGACTCCGGAAGAAGCGATCTTCAAGGGAGGGTACCCGCCTATATATTCCAGACATGCCGACTGCAGACTCTGGCTTTCCGACTACATAATGACTTATCTTGAAAGAGATGTCAGACAGATAATAAACTTGAAGAACCTTGACTCATTCCAGCGCTTTCTTGGATTATGCGCAGGCAGCATCGGACAGACTGTCGACTACGTCAAGCTTGGAGGGGTCTGCGGGGTTTCACATACCACCGCAAGGGAATGGCTTAATATTCTTGAGGCAAGCCATGTCGTCTACCGGCTTAAACCTTATTTCTCAAACATCAAAAAGAGGCTGATAAAGACTCCGAAGCTCTATTTCGGTGACACAGGTCTTGCCTGCCGCCTTCTTGGAATATCCAGCCCTTCCCAGCTGAAAACACATTATGCTTATGGCTTCCTCTTTGAGAACCTTGTCCTGCTTGAACTTTTAAAATGGAACTACAACACCAGGTCCGACTGGAACTTCAGTTTTTTCAGGACATATGACGGTCTTGAAGTCGATATCATAATTGAACACGACGGCCATTTGGATGCGGTTGAATGCAAGGCGGGAACTACGCTGTCCACTGACTGGCTGTGCTCCTTGGATAAATGGATGGAGAACACTCCTGGAAAGGTGATCGGGAAATTGAATCTTGTTTATGGCGGAAACGATGAAAGTTCTTTAAGTGGGAAAAGAATAATGTCCTGGCGGAATATATCGGAAAATTTATCCGGATCGTAAACATAAAATGCCGGCGTCAATGAGCATTACTGAAAAACCATTTGTCTTCGAGAACAAGCAGCATAAGCTGTTTGGCATACTGCATCAGCCTGAAAGCGGGCAGAAGCATACGGCGGTGATCTTCCTGCATGGATGGGGAACTTACCGCATCGGGCCGCACCGGATTTTCGTTGAGGCCGCCAGGGAATTCGCATCAGCCGGGTACACATGTCTGCGCTTCGATTTCCGTGGCCGAGGGGAAAGCGAGGGTGATGTGGCTTCTGCAACCTTGCTGGACATGGTCGATGACGCCGGTCAGGCTGTCAGGGAGATCCTGAAGCAGCAGGGCATATCGCAGATTGTACTTCTCGGACTGTGTTCAGGCGGGGAGGTGGCCGTTGGAACCGCCGCCTCCGACCAGAATGTCAACGGGGTGGTCCTCCTGTCCACTCCGCTTCTGGGCAGGCAGGCAACGGGAAACGACGATGTCCGACAATCTGCGAATTTCGCAAAGAGCTACTGGCAAAAACTTTTCCTGGCTGAAAGCTGGCGGAAGATATTCAGCTTCCGAGTCAATTACCCTGCGATATTCAGGATAATCTTCGGCCGTTTCCAGCAGAAGCGCGATGCAGGACCGATGAAGGAAGCCGTATTGATTGAAGACTTCAAGAAGTTCAAGGGATCATGCCTGTTTGTATATGGGGGAATGGATCCGGAGGCAGCGCAGTCTGAAAACGCCTACCGGAAGATATGCTCCGGAAACGGGAATGCAGTCTTCAAGAACATCCCAGAAGCCAACCATAACTTCTATTCGGTCACCTGGAAGCAGGAGCTGATACGTCATGTCTCAGAATGGTTGAATGACAAATTCAGCTGAAAAATATAATTGAATTGATTTAGCCGCATTCTTATGGCGTTACGATGAGTCCAGAGCGCTGGACGAATCCGTCGGAGTGCGCAGACGGAATTTTATGCAGTCTGCGCTTTTGATAAGCCAAGTAATTTTGCATAACATAAAGACAGAGCGGTGACTTTGTCACGCGCACTCCAAGGTCAGGCTGGAGCGCCTGACGGTAAGGCAAAAGATAAATTCATTTGAAGATAAAATGACAAAAATACTTTTCGTCCATCATAATTCATCTCCTGGCGGGGCGGAACTTTCCCTGGCCGATCTGGCGTGCGGACTTTCAGATGGGATTTCACCTCTCTGTGCGGTGCCAAGTGGACATCTGGCGTCGCTTCTTGGTTCACGCCGGATTCCTGTCTTCATTGTTCCTATGCGGCCTGTCGTTAAGTCCCTGAACCCGATATTCTGGCTGACTGCGGGATTCACATATCTCCGGGTCATGATCCGGCTGATAGGGATATGCAGGCGGGAGAAAATACTGATCGTCCACGCCAACAGCCTGACCGCCGCCATCTATGCGGCTCCGGTTTCATTGCTATTCCGATTGCCTCTAATATGGCACGAACGGGATATGACTAGACACCGGTTCATGGCGCCGATTGTTGCGAAATTCGCAACACGCATCATTGCGATATCCAATGCTGTGGCTGAAAATCTCAAAGCGCAGCTCGGGGACAGCAAAAAGATCCGGGTAATCTACAATGGTATTGACGTCGAGCGTTTCAGACAGGCGGATGTAAAAGCGAATCCGGTTCCCGGACTTCCATCCGGAAAGCGGATTGTGCTCATGGCGGCCCAGTTTGCGCCATGGAAAGGACACCATGATTTCATAACTATGGCCTCCTATTCAAGAG
>CAZDNQ010000084.1:0-12227 GCA_964506605.1 uncultured Victivallis sp.
TTTGCGAATGTCGCAGAATGCGCCGGACAGATCGGAACGGATTATGTGCTGAGCTACCGGCCCAGTCCTGCGGACATGGTCAGCTACGGCTTCAGTCCGGACCGCATACGTTCAATACAGAAGAAGGATCTGGAGTCATGCCGCGACTGCCATGTGGACATCACCCTCAAGGACGTAGAGACCGTGGAACGCGATCCGGAACGGGTGAGGAAATGGGTGGAAGTTACAAGGGAAGTGATCGATGAAGTATTCGGATAAAATGAAAAATACAGGAGAGTTGATGAATAATGAAATCAAAGTTGCGCTAATAGGGCTGGATACGAGCCATACTGTGGAGTTCGCCAGGAGGATGCAGGATCCGGTGTGTCCTCCTGAACACCGAGTTTCCGGGCTCAGGTCTGTCAGCTGCCTTAGGTTCGAGACGCCATTCCAGGCTGCGAAGGGTCTTGACACAAGGCAGAAGCAGCTGGAGGAGATCGGCGTGGCCGTCACAAGCGACTTCAATGAGGCTGTGAAGGGCTGCGACGCGGTAATGATCGAGATAAACGATCCGTCATTCCATCTGGAGTATTTCCAGAAGTGCGCATCGCTTGGCAAGCCGATATTCCTGGACAAGCCGCTTGCGGACAATATACAGAAGGGTGCGGAAATAGTGCGGATTTCGCAGGAGAAGGGAATAAGGATGTTCTCATCTTCGCCTCTTCGTTTTGTCGAGGCACTTCTCGGGGCATGCACGCAGATGCCTAAACCTCTCTATGCGACAATCTACGGTCCTCTGGGCAAATCTCCGTCCGGGAGTTCAATCGTATGGTACGGAGTCCATGCATTCGAGATGCTTGAAAGGGCGATGGGGATAGGCGCTTCAAGCGTCACGGTCAACATGGTCGGCTCAGGTGCTGTCGCAGTTGTCGACTATGCAGACAGGCGGAGAGGAGTGGTTGAGCTGACAACAGGGGTATTCACCTATGGCGGATGCCTGAGGGACGCTTCAAAGTCCGTCCCGTATTCAGTCGACATGGGGATGGCGTATACGCTGACGCTCGGACAGGTAAGAGATTTTTTCCATGGCTCCGGAACACCGGTTTCTCTCGATGACACTCTGGAAGTCATGGGGATGCTGGACGCGGCGGAACGGTCTGCGCAAAGCGGAAAAACAGAGACCATATATAAAAGATAAAGGAATAATTCTCAGATGAGAAAGATAAAAGTCGGGATCATAGGACAAGGACGGAGCGGAAGAGGCATCCATGCCGTGACGCTGATCAAGCTGATGCAGGACAAATACCAGATAGTGGCGGTATGCGATCCTATCGCGGAAAGATGCGAACCCAGCAAAAATGAGACTGGCTGCGCGACGTACACGGACTACAGGGAGATGCTCAAGGACAGGAATATCGACCTGTTCATCAACGCAAGCCCGAGCAACCTGCATGTGCCGATCACACATGAGATACTTGATGCCGGGTTCGACGTGGTCACTGAAAAACCTCTTGCGAGGAGAGTTTCGGACGTGGACGGAATTATCGCGAAGGCGAAGAAGACGAAGCGTCTTTTCACGATCTTCCAGCAGTCGCGCTTTGCGCCGTATTTCCTGAAGGTGAGGGAAATCATCGATTCCGGAGTCCTTGGCAGGGTGGCTATGATCAAGATAGCGTTCAACAATTTTGCAAGGCGCTGGGACTGGCAGACGCTCCAGGAGATGGATGCCGGGATACTGCTCAACACCGGGCCTCATCCGCTGGACCAGGCGCTCCAGCTGTTCGGCGAGGCGGAACCGGATGTGTTCTGCCTGATGGACAAGGTGAACTCCGCAGGGGACGCGGAGGACCATGTGAAGCTCATCCTCAGCGCGAAGGGGAGCCCGACGATCGATCTGGAGATCTCCTGCTGCTGCGCATATCCGCTGTACACCTACCAGGTATATGGAAGCCACGGGAGCCTGACCGGCGACATGAAGAAGATCGAATGGAAATACTTCATCGAAGGCGAGGCTCCGGAGATGAAACTGATCAGGGAGCCGCTGCCGAACCTCGGGTGGTGCTCCGAGAAGCTGCCATGGAAGAACGGGGAATGGAACGTGCCCGCCGAGGAGTCCAATCTCTTCGACTGCATAACGAGCAGGTACTACGGCGCCCTGTATGAGACTATTGTAAACAAGTCTACTCTTGCCATAACGCCGGCCCAGGTGAGACGCCAAATTGCGGTCATCGAGGAATGCCACAGGCAGAACCCTCTTCCGAGGATGAAAAGCTGATGGCGTCACAGAAGAAAAGCCTTTCGGGAAAAACGCTGACAGTTGCGATCCCGGTTGTGATTGTGCTGGCGGTCTGCGGCCTTATGATCTTCATTTCCTCGTACTCCTCCAATAGGAAGGAGCCGTTGACCGCAGGGCAGATCCTTTCAAAGAAGGACTGGACCAAGGACGAGCTTGCCGACACCATCACGAGGATGGCGCTGAAGATGAGCGTTGACGGCGGCAAGGGGCAGAAGGAGGTCTACGCCCATCTGCAGAAAAACCTTGAGAAGCTTCCGGAGAAGGAGCGCGAGGAGGTCGTTGTCAGCAGCATTAGAGGCAGCATTGTGAAGGGGCTGGAGCTCATGCGCACGATGGAGCCGGAGAAGCGGAAGAACATAATGGAGGAGGCGCGCAAGGAGGCGGAGAAGAACCGCAAGGCGGCCGAAGGGCTGAGCAAGGATGACAAATCTAGGGCGAAACAGGAGATCAAGGACGTCTACATGAAAGCCGTCGATGACACGCTTGTGAACAAGGCGACGCCCGAGGAGAGGCGCGAGATGGCGCCGATCGTCAGGGAATGGGTCGCGACCTTGGAGAGCCTGGAATGAGAAATCAGGAAAGCTGTCAGTGGTCAGGTGTCAGGAAACAAATGCCTGTTAGGACTTTCACTCTTATCGAGCTGTTGGTGGCCGTGCCCGCCGTAGCTGGCATGCGTAAGCATGGAGCGAAGGCGAGAGCATCTCGATTCACCCTGATCGAGCTGCTCGTGGTGATTGCGATCATCGCAATCCTTGCGGGCCTTATTATCCCCGCGACAATGAACGTGAGGAAGAAGGCCTTGAAGACGTCGTGCCTGAACAACCTGCGCCAGATAGGGCATGCCGTGGAGCTGTACGCGTCGAGCAGCAATTATTTCCTGCCCGTATGCACGATGACGCCGTCCAATCCTCCGGCCGGCGAGGAAGGGCTGCCATCGATAAAGTCCATGCTTTCGCAGTATGTCTCCGGCAACCAGGAGGTGTTCCTCTGTCCGGCCGATCCGGAGAGGAAGTATTTCAAGCAGGAAGGTCTCAGCTACGAATGGCAGTCCTCGGTCGTCAACGGGAGGAAGGTCGACGAGAAGTCGATGAAGCTGATGGGGTATGAGAGGGTGCTGATGATGGACTACGACAACTTCCACGGCAGCCCGAATCCCAAGAACTACCTCTACATCGATGCGAAGGTCGCAGGGGAGCTGGAGATCAAATAACATGTTAAAATGTACAAATCTCAGCAAGGAATATCCCGGCGGGCACGGGGTGCATGGTGTCAGCCTGGAGGTGAAGGAGCACGAGATCTTCGCACTGCTCGGGCCGAACGGATCCGGCAAGAGCACGCTGATGAAGATGATCACAGGGCTCATATGGCCGACAGGCGGCGAAGTGACGATAAACGGGCATGATGTGTTCAGCGAGCATTCCCTGGCGATGCGGCAGGTCGGCGCCGTGATAGAATGGCCTTCGTTCATCCCGTATCTCACGGCCCGGCAGAACCTGAAGGTGTTCACCGGCCTCAGGGACGACAGGTTCCTGAAGAGGATGACTGAGGTGGTCGAACTTGTCGAGATGGCGCCGAGGCTCGACGACAAGGTGCAGAACTTCTCGACCGGGATGAAGCAGAGACTCGGCCTTGCGCTGGCCCTGCTGCCGGATTCCAGGATGATAATACTCGACGAGCCTGCGAACGGGCTTGATCCGAACGGAATTATCGAGATCCGCAGGCTGATCAGGGACTTCAACAGGGATTTCGGGACGACTGTCATCTTCACCAGTCACCTCCTCGGCGAAGTCGAACAGATCTGCACGAGGCTCGCCATCATACACAAGGGGAGGATAGTCGCCGACGGCAACATGCCCGAACTCCTCGGAGAGCAGTTGTCAATATCCATAACAGCCGACCCTCTGCATCTCGCCCTCAAATGCATCTCCGATCTCCAGCTCAACGAGCAGTTCCCGATAAGATCTGTCGACATCGTCGGGGAAAGAATTGTCGTCAATGCGGCAAGGGACTGCACTGCAGAGTTGAACTCCAGGCTTGTAGCAAGAGGAATCCGGGTAAGCAGGCTGGTCATCGAGAACCACAGGCTCGAATCTTATTTCGCAAGAATCACGGAGGGCGAGACCGATGTCAAATGACACCGTCCATGAGCTTCTGAAGATGATCTCCCAGAAGAAGAACTTCATCCCGGTGCTGGGGCACCTGGTCCTTGTCATACTTGTCGTGATCGGCCTGAACAGGTCGGACGAGTTCTACCGTTTCAGCGGGCTGGAGAGGACAGGCCTCAGGCTCGACGACTTCCTGTCCTGCATAGACGGACTCTTCTTCGCGAGATGTCTACTTGCACCGACATTCGTGATAATCATGCCGATCCTGATCTGCACAGTTGCGGGGGACCTCGTCGCCGGGGAGATGCAGGACGGCAGCCTAAGGCTCTACGCCTCACGTACGCGCGGAAGGATCCGCATCATGCTCTCGAAGATCGCGGCAATGTCCATCTTTTCAACCTGCTACTGCATATATTTCGGGCTTGTCAGCCTCGTCATAGGGTACCTGTTCTTCGGCTGCCAGAAGACCCAGATAGTCCCTCTCGTCCAGATGGGGTTCGGTACGGACCTGTCGATAATGTCCGTGGATCAGTCTCTTATAAGGTACGCCGCGGTGGTGGGGTACTACTGCATGTCGGTGATGGTACTCGGCTCGCTGACCCTCCTCTTCTCCACCCTCTTCAACAGGATGACAACGGCCACCGTCGCAGGGATAACGCTATATTTCGTCTCGTACATCCTCGAGAACCTCCCTCTCCTCTCCTCGATCAAGCCGTACCTGCTCTCATACGTCATGAACGGCTGCGTCCTCTTCTGGCTGGATCCGGTCACCCCCTGGCGCATCGCGTACAACATGTCCCACCTGGTCCTCTACGTACTGGTCTTCCTCTTCGCGTCAATCCTCATATTCAGGAGCAAGGATATAACATAACCATGGATGCAGTATTCCATTTTGCTTCTTCGGCTTTGCTCGCCTACGGACTCGGAGAGAGGCGGAGGGGATGGCTGATTGCGGCTGGCGCACTGGGTCTTGCGCCGGACATCATGTGGCCACTGTGCCATTTACCGGGGATGTCCCTATGCTACACAATCCCCCATTCTCTTGTCTTCAACATCGCCTTGTGCGCCATAGCTGCCACGTTCAACTGGAAGATCGCCTTCGGCCCTCTTCTCCATATCTTCATAGACATATTCACACACGCCTCTTCCACCAGCCATCTCCTCTATCCCTTCGCCAGATGGAAACCCTTCACAGGACTCAGCTGGTGGAGCGGGTACGGACTTGTCCTCTGGGCCTCCATGTGGCTACTGCTGATAGTTGCAGCGATCATTGCAGTCAGATGGAAAAGAAAGTCCATGCTTCATGCATGCAAGAATACTGCAAGTTGAATTATAAATAACATCCGGACCATGAAATGGCATAACCATCCTGATGGGCTTGCGCCCGTGCATTATGCCACCAATCCGGACGGACTGGAGCAGGTCTGCGCGACCGGATTTTCGACAATCCGCCGCACGCGATCTGTCCTGGGGCCCTGGAAATTATTTTCCCCTGATGCAATAGAGGCTCCTATAGCCCCGGATGAAAAGATCATTTCCGGACACGGCAGGGGATGAGATAATTCCGTCGTCAAGCTTGTTGCTGGAAAGCAGCTGGAATTCCGGACCGAGTTTCACTACAAGCGTCAGCCCGTCCTTGCCGGGAATGTACAAATGTCCACCGGCAGCAACCGGCGATGCAAACACAGTCTTGACATCCGCGAGCTTGCTGGCGTACTGAACCTTGCCCGTAGCCGCATCCGCACAGGTCAGGAACCCGTCATTTGTCTTGATATAATAGAGCAGTCCGCCGCTGAGGACCGGTGATGGGACATATGGCGTGTCGGCCTTGCTGCTCCATGCGACGGCTTCGGGTTTCACTGAGAGATCTCCGGCTGCTTCCGCAAGTTTAACCGCAAGAAGCGAGTTTCCCCTGAATCCGCTCATGCAGAAAACCAGCTTGCCGTCCGTGACAGGAGAAGGTATCACATTCTGGGTCATCCCTCCTATTTCCCAGAGCACGGAACCGTCCGCAGGATTATAACTGCGGATGAGCTTGCTTGCGGATACGACGATCTGCTTTTTCTCACCCTGCTGGATAACAAGCGGAGTCGCCCAGGAGGTTATCTCATCGCGTTTGACCCGCCACTTCTCATCGCCGGACTTCTTGTCCAGAGCCACAATGAACGAAGGCCCCTCGAAGTCCTGGTTTATTATCAGCAGATCACCGCAGAGGACTGGTGACGTGCCCTCGCCGAAGTTGGCCCTGGTCTTGAAGGTTCCGAGGTTTTTGCTCCATTTGACTTCGCCGTCTAGGGTCATCGCATATAGCCCGTACGAACCGAAATATGCATATATCATCTCACCATCGGTTATCGGAGATCCCGAAGCCCAGCTTCCATCGGCATGGGTTCCCGAGAGCGGCGCCTGTTCATTTACTGTCTTCTGCCAGATCACACTGCCGTCGCTGCGTTTCAGCGCCATCACCACGAACTGGCATACTTTGTCAGGGATGTGGGCGCCTTTTTTGGCGAATTCCGGTATTTCAGCTTCTGCAGCCTTCACCTTTTCCGGATCAACAGGCTTTTCAGTCGGCACGGCAGTCATGATGATGACGCGGTCCTTCAATATGATCGGCGACGAACGGCCGCTGCCGGGAATTGCAACCTTCCAGGCGACATTGCTTTCTTCCGACCATGACACCGGCGGGTTTGCGTCCGGGGCGGCCTCGCCTGTCGCCGTCGGACCGCGCCACTGCGCCCAGTCGGTCGCAGGCACTTCGGCCGCACCTGATGAGACCGACAATAGGAAGGAAATTGAGAAAAGCGCAAGACAATTTCTGGAATTCATAATCCGACTCCTCTATAAAAAATATGGTCAATTGCCTTTTACATCATAAGCCATCAGGGAAGCGCCATGGCGGATATAGAGCACTCCGTCGGAAACAACAGGATGCGCCCATTGTTCGCCGCTGCCCTGAGTAACCTGGAAGCTTCCTTTTTTATCCAGTCCGCCCGCAGATACCTTCATCAAAGCAACTTCTCCGCTTTCTCCATAGCAAATGATGAAGTCATCGCCGAGAGCAAGAACAGATCCCTTCTTCACTCCGGGGCTTTCCCATTTCTGCTTGCCGGAATCCATGTCAACCCCAATCCAGCTCTGGGCTGTGGAGCCAATGACGGTGTCGCCAACCAGGACGATGCCTCCATGATGCACGTCGGGCTTCGGCCCCTTCCATATCTCCTTCACCGATTTCCCATCTTCGGCAATCTTGATGATGACGCTGCCGCTGCCATAATCGCTTGATGCGAAAACAAGGCCTTTGCGGTAAATCGGTGTCACCGCCTGGACATCATATTGTGTTTCATGCGGATGCCTCCACAGGAGGGCGCCGGTCTTTGCATCCAGTCCTACAATAGATTTAGCCACCATCGTGATGACCATGCGCGTCTTGCCGTGATTCACGGCAATGGACGAACAGTAGGCTGATTTTTCGCTCAAGCCCTTGGAAGTCCAGACCGTTTCACCGGTCTTTTTGTTCAAAGCCACAAGAGAAGCGTCGTTTCCTCCGGGGGTGCAGATGAGGTTGTCTCCATCTATGAGCACTGATTCCGCGATACCCCACTGCGGTATGGAGGCGCCAAATTTCTGCTTCGTGTCAACCTTCCAGACTTCCTTGCCGTCCTTCGCGGTGAAGCATGATACTATTCCAGTTCCGCTGATCACGTAGACATTTTCACCATCGATCGTCGGGGTTGTGCGGGCTCCAGGATAGCTTGCCGTGAAATCCTCGCCATAGGATGCCTTCCACAGGATATCGCCTGTCAGTGACAGGCAGAAGAGGGTTCCCTGCTTGTCCGCTTCGCCAGTAAGATATATCTTCTTGCCGGCCAGCGCGACAGTCGAATAGCCTCTGCCAAAACCATCCTTGGCCCATTTGAGCTTCGGACCGTCCTTTGGCCAGGCCTTTGCAATTCCCTTCTCGGTGCATGCGGCATCACGGTTGGGTCCTCCCCACTGGGGCCAGTCATTTGCCATGGCGAGGTTTCCGGCTGCCATGCCCGCAATTAATGCTCCAGTCAAAAAGAATTTTTCCATGTCTTTCTCCATTTTCAATATAAGAATATTTTTCAGAAACTAATTGCAGTTATGGTCTCTGTCAAGGCTTTATAGATAGATGCAGGAGTGGAAGTCCAGATGGGTTTTATGCAGGAACGGCATTTCAGGAATTCTTTCATTGGAGAATTATTTTCCGTCGGGAAAGTGATATATTAACTGATGCCGTAAGAATTCTTCTAATAAAAGGAACCATACAATGAAATGCATGCTGCATGAGATAGGATTTGAGACCGGGGCAGGTATAATGGTGCGTAATACCGGGTGGATGCTGGCAGTTATGGCCATTTCTGTTTGCACCGCCATGGGTGAAGATGCTGTGAAAGCGGGCGCGGTTTCCGACTGGCCTTCTTTCCGCGGGGCTGGCGCCTTCGCTGTCTCCTCTGATACGAATACATCCGTCGCCTGGGACGTGAAAAGCGGCAAGGGAGTCCTCTGGAAGGCTGATCTTCCTCTTGCAGGTTCTGGCTCGGTAATTGTTTCTGGAACTAATGCAATCGTAACTGGGGCTTCCGGAACCGAGGGAGGAATCTTCTGTTTCGACGTAAAAACCGGCAAACAACTTTGGAAGGGCACCGTCCCGCTGAAGGGCAAGCCTGATGTCTTCGAGGAGGAGACGACGACATTTGCCCCGGCCACCCCGGTGACCGACGGCAGACGTGTTTTTGCGGTGTTCGCAACCGGCGCCATCGCGGCGTTCAACATGGACGGCACGACGGCATGGAACACCGACCTTGGGGTGCCGGATATGACCTATGCATATGTATCCTCGCCGGTCCTCTACAAGAAACTCCTGCTTGTGCAGCACGACCAGAGCGATGAGAAGGCCGCCCTGGTCGCGTTCGACACAGAGACCGGAAAGGAGGTCTGGCGTACAAAGCGCAAGATGGGGGCTTCCTGGTGTTCTCCTATCATAATTGAAACGGAAAAAGGGGCCCAGGCGATCTTAGTCTCATGCGGCGGAGTAGCCTCGTATGATCCGAAGGACGGACATGAGATCTGGTCTGTCAGGAACGAGTGCAACGACATCGTACCCTCTCCCGCCTTCAGCAAGGGGCTTGTTATTGTTACGACAGGCAAATCCACGTTTGCGATACGCCCGGACGGGACTGGTGACGTGACAAAGACCCATGTGGCCTGGCGCAATGAAGAGGCCGGCTCGGACGTGGCATCACCGGTCGCCGGCGGCGACATGGTATTCGTAGTATCCACTTCTGTCCTGTGCCTGAGTGCCGCAGACGGCAAGAAGATCGGGGAATGCGAGGTTGAAGGACAGATCTATGCTTCGCCGGTAATTGCCGGAGGAAAGCTTTATCTGGTCAACAGAGATGGCGCAGTTGCTGTCGTCAAGGCCGATAAGACGCTTGAGGTACTGGGCAAGGCCTCGTTCGGAGAGCACTTCGACGCCACGCCCGCAGTGTCCGGAGGCTGCCTGTACGTGAGAACGCTCAAGAAGCTGATCTGCATTGCACCGGCCCAACAACAGCCATAGGCTAGGTCCACCCAGCGATGGAAACAGGTAAGACAAAACTAAAAAATGCCTTTCTGCCGGCGATGGCCGCAATTGTATTCATCTTTGCCGTGTCGTACTGGCAGTTCGGGATCAGCTGTCCGACGACGCCCCCCAGGATTTCCGGAGAGGACGGCGCACCCAAGAAGACCGCCGCCAAGGCACCTGCACCGCAGCCTGCTGTAAAAACTGCCGTCAATGTTGGGAACCTGAAGGAAATCGCGTCCGGACCAAATCCGGCTCCTGCCGATGCCGAGAAGAAGGTTGAAGTCATCCGCACAATGCCTGAAGGGGCCAAGATTGAACAAGGGAAAGGGAAACCTGGAGAGACAAAGGAATCATGGCCTTGCTTCCGTGGGGCAAAAAGAGATGAGACAAGCAGCAGTCCGATGGAACTCGCCCGCACATGGCCTGAGAGCGGACCTCCGGCAATCTGGGAGATCGAACTCGGCCAGGGCTATGCCGGAGCCGCAGTGCGTGACGGACGCGTATATGTTTTCGACTATGACGAGAAGGAGAAACGCGACGCCATCAGATGCGTCTCATCCGTCGACGGCGAAGAGATCTGGAGATATTCCTATCCTGTGGAAATCAAGCGCAACCACGGGATCAGCCGCACGGTTTCCGCTCTTGACGGCCCCCTGCTCTTCGCCTTCAGTCCGAAATGCCAGGTGACCTGCCTCAACGCGGAAACAGGCGCCTTCGTGTGGAGGATGGACCTGGTCGAGCAGTTCGGAGCAACAGTGCCGAACTGGTATGCCGGACAATGCCCGCTTATTGAAAATGGAAAACTCATCCTTGCCATAGGTTCCCCTGAAATACTTCTGATGGCTGTCGATTGTCAGACAGGAGGCATAGTCTGGAAATCTCCAAATCCCCACGGCTCGAAAATGACTCACTCAAGCGTTGTTCCTATGCCTTACAAGGGCAAGCAGACATATGTCTACTCCGGATCGAAGGGGGTTGCCGGTGTATCTGCGGAGGATGGCGGAATCATCTGGGAGACGCAGGATTTCAAATGGCATACGATAGCTCCGTCTCCGATCTATGTCAGCGAGGACCGTGTTCTTTTCACTGCGGGCTATGGGAGCGACGCAAAGCTTGCGAAGCTGGTGGAGTCCGAAGGCAAGACCAAGGTGGAGATAATCAAGACCATGAAACCGAAGGAATTCGGCGTCGAACAGCATTCCCCCATCCTGTATAATGGATACATATATGCGGTCCTTCCAAAGCCGCGCCAGGAGCTTGTGTGCATGGACACCGACCTCAAGGAAATATGGGCGAGCGGACCACAGAACAAGTTCGGCATCGGACCGTGGATGATAGCCGGTGGAATGATCTTCGTGATGGACGACGAAGGGACTTTGACTGCTGCCGACGCGACTGAGAAGGGTTATACACAGCTGGCCAGGGCAAAGGTTCTTCCCGGTCCTGATTCATGGGGGCCGATGGCGCTGGTCGACGGCAAGCTGATAGTCAGGGATCTGAACATGATGAAATGTCTTGATGTCTCAAAAAGGAAATGAGAAGACCGATGAAACAGGAAAATGACAGGTCCGGAACATCCGACGATCAGGCTCCATCGCAGGAACCAATCGCACCGGAAGACGCCATTGAATCAGGATTCAACACTAAAAGTCTGATTGCGGTACTCGCCATTCTCTGTCTTGCAGGTGTTGGTTTTTACTTCCTGATGAAGGGAAAGCCGGACGGGACGTCGATGTCCACCACATACGATCTCAAGGAATTCGAGAAGACCCGTCCTGAAATCATCCTGTTCGACGAGCTCAAGCCGATCCCGTCTGGATTCAAGGAGCCTGAATGCGTCGCCATAGGGCATGACAGCAGGATATATGCCGGTGGCGACAAGCAGGTTCTCGTGTTTGACATGGAAGGGAAAAAGCTCCGCCAGATTGATCTGCAAATCAGTCCGAGCTGCATCGCCGTAGCGGAGAACAATGATATCCTTGTCGGTTCCTCGTCGCAGGTTTCCGTCTACAACCAGGATGGAGCGGAGACAAGGACATGGAAATTCGACAAAGGGAGCATAATAACGGGAATCTCCATTGCGGGCAAGAAGGCGTTTATCGCCGACTCCGGAAAAAAGCTGGTGCATGTGAAGGATCTGTCCAACCCCGAAAAGGAGGAACTCAGGATTGGAGCTGCAGACAAGGCAGCCGGAGATGACGGGTTGGTCTTATACACCCCCTATCTGGATGTCGCCGCATCCGACAACGATCTG
>CAZDNQ010000085.1:0-12112 GCA_964506605.1 uncultured Victivallis sp.
AGAAGAGCAGGAAGGCTGACGAAGCATTTGCTGCATTACAGAAGGACAGGGACGCACTGAAGGCATCCACGGACAAGGAGAAGCTGGATCTCCAGGATAAAATCGACAAGGGCAGGAAGGAGTCCGAGGATCTAGGCAGGAAAATCAAGGATCTGGCAGGAGGGAGCACTGCCGCCGGCGAACTTGTGAAGCAGCTTCAGACTGAAAACGAAAAGCTGAAGAAGGATCTTGAGGCAAGCGAGACAAGCGCAGGGAAGGAAGCCCTCGAAAAGACGAGGTTCTCCGCTGAGAACAAGGAATTTGCAGCAAAACTTGGAAAGGCGGAAGCAGGTCTGACGGATACAAAGAAAGAGCTCGCTCAATATACCTCCGAGGTTGAAAAACTAAGGAAGAAAGGCGCAGAGACTGAAGCATCCCTCGAATCGGCGCGGAAAGACTCCGCAAAGCTCGTAGATGAGAACAAGGCGCTCAAGGGGCAGCTTGAGGCGCAGTCGAAACAGTCAGGGACGACCGGTGCCCAGGTTGAAACATTGAAAAAGGATCTTGATAAGTTTTCAGAACAGGAGAAAAAGTACCAGGAGCTGCAGAAGGCAAACACCGATCTGCTTGCCAGGCAGGCGGATACTACAAAGAGCATGGAAGCTGTCGCAAAGGAAAGAGACGACCTCAAAAAGAAGGCTGAGGCCCTATCGTCTGAGACCGCAAAGAAGTCTGAACTGCTGGCCAAAAAGGAGGAAGAGCTGAAATCAGCAACGAAGCCTGCGGTTCCCGATATGAACAAAGAAGAGCTGGCAAAGCTGAAAACACAGATGAAGGAGCTTAAAGACAAGGCCGAATCAGCAGAGCAACTGCGTATTGAAAGGGATGATTTCAAGGCAAGATTAATGCAGAAGACAATTGAAATCGACAGCCTGAAGAAGGCAAATGAGAGGATCAAAGCGGAAAAGACCGTGACAGTAGAAAAAATTGTAAGGGAGCCGGCAACTGAAAAAGCAAAGCCTGACCTGGCTGAGATCAACAATCTCCTGAAGGCTGGCGAGGAGGCTGAAAATAAAGGAAGCAAGGAGGCCGCCATATCCAGCTATGAGAAGGCGTTGTCAATGGATTCAGAGAATCAGCAGGCTCTCTCAAGACTTGCTTCAATCTATTCAGACAATGGTGACAGCGAGAAAGCACTTAAGTACGCAGAGCGTTCGATCATCCGCCAGCCGAACAACGTCCAGAACCTCATGATCGCAGGTTCCGCATATATCCGCAGAGGGGAATATTATCCTGCCCTGGGAGTACTCGGCCGCGCCTTGGCGCAGGAGCCGAAGAATCCAAGGATTCACAGGTATATCGGAATCGCATGCAGCAACCTCGAATGGATAGAGGCTGCGGAAAAACAGTTTAAAATCTCTTTCGACCTTGATCCAAAATCATCTGAAGCAGCATTATATCTTACAGTCCTCTATGCAACCTGCGAACAGCCAAAGATGGATGAGGCGAAGAAGTGGTATGGCAAAGCCAGAGATCTGGGCGCCAGGCCCGATCCTGCTATCGAGAAGCTTTTCAGGGAGCAGGAACCGCAGAAGGACGCTCAAGGAGCAAAGAAATAAACTTGTTCTTTCCGGCCATATGCATGACGCGCGAGAAATCGTCGAATTACAGCGTCGTCCGGATTACTGTGGTCTGCTTGCCTTCAGGCACCTCGAGCGTGTAATCCCCGAAGGATGCGGGAATCATGCATGTCGATCCCATCTCGACCTTGACCGAAAGGTCGTACCTGCTGACTGTGATCGGATTGTTCACTGCCGTGATCAGGTGGAAGCTGTTCCCGTCTGTGCTGTCAGGCCATCTCTCGACCAGGCGCAGGTCATCGATACGGAAGAACGGGCACCTGTTGATTATGGGGAACTTGCGGTTATGGTCGGAAAAACTTGAGACACCTGCAATCCTCGGTGAAGTCCTGTCGGTGAAATTGATGCATTCCAGAGCCTTGTCTACATGGAGTTCGCGCGGTTTGCCGTCGGCTCCAAGCCTGCCCCAGTCGCTTATCCTGTATGTGGTGTTGCTGTTCTGCTGGATCTCGAGCAGCAGGTTTCCTCCTCCAATGGCGTGTACCCTGCCGGCGCTGATGAAGAATGCATCTCCCGGCACGGAATTGAATATCTGCAGGCAGTTCTCGATGTCGGTGGAGTTCATGCTGTCGATGAAGCGCCTCTGGGTGCAGTTCGACTTGAGCCCTGCGAATATCTTTGCGCCCGGCTTGGCGGAAACGACATACCACATCTCAGTCTTTGGTTCAGCCCCGTCCTTCAGTTTCTCGCAGGCGTGTTCGTCGGGATGCACCTGTAGTGAAAGTCTTTTTCCTGCGTCGATGATCTTTATAAGGAGAGGAAACCTGCCGCCATGGAACGAATTCCCTACCAGCGACTTCTCGTAGTGGGTTATAAGATCCCTGAGCGTGGCGCCCTTCATTGGTCCGTTGGAGACGACGCTTACGGCACCCTCCCTGTCGGATATCTCCCATGCCTCGCCGATCGGGGAATCCTTTTCAGGCGTCTGCCTCTTCAGATGGTCCTTGAGCAGCGAGCCCCCCCATACCACATCCACGTAGATGGGGTCGAACAGGAGCGGATAGAGTTCATCTTTTTCTACAAATCTCATTTTCAGGCCCCCTGGCTGCTGAAGAACGCAAGCTGCATGAACGAGCAGACTATCTGCCTGTCACGGACGACGATGCTGTCCGGGACCTTCAGGCGCTTCTGCGTATAGTTAAGTATCCCCTTTATCCCACCTGCGGAAACAAGCTTGTCGGCCACTTCCTGCGCGGCGGAGGGCGGCACACATATGGCCGCGACTGTAATCTTCCTCTTCCTGACGCATTTTTCAAGCTCACTGACGTTCTCAACCGCAACGCCGCCGATCTTTTTTCCGAGCAGGGCCTTGTGGCTGTCGAACAATCCGGACAGGCTCATCCCATACAAGGAGAAAGGCACATGTTCGGCGATGGCCGATCCGAGTTTACCGCAGCCGATTATCGCAAGATTGGTGGTGTTCCCAAGCCCGAGCCTGCCACGGATGGCCGTTGTCAGCGTCTTGACATTGTACCCGTGCCTTATCCTGCCGGTCTTCTCGAGCTGGAACAGATCCTGGCGCACCTGGCTGGGTGTGTTGCCATAGACATCTGCAAGCTCCTTGCTCGAGATCGTCTCCTTGCCGCATGCAAGATGCTGCTCCAGTATGAGGAGATATTCGGAAAGCCTCTCCGCCGTCGGACGTGAAATATCCCTTGCCTTGCCCTTTTTCATCAACCCCCGCCAATCGTTATCCGCGTATTATTAATTTTTTAACAATACTACACCCTATAAGTAAAACATCAAACTTGCAATCGCACTGTAATGAGATTTTATTCAGGCGGATGCGGGCCCGCCCCGCCGTCTTTACCGCTGGATCCCTTCCTGAACGGCATCCTGTCCCTTATTTTCAGGAGGAGCTTTCTCGCCCAGATGAATTCAACTGCCAGTATGCCGATCCCAAGCGGTATGAATACGATGGCCGGCCCCGGCAGGACGATCATCAGGACCCCGATCAGGAGAACCGTGAATCCTATTATGGCAACTATCAGTTTTCTTATGTTCCTCAGTATTAAATCAAGCATTTCCCCTCTCTCCCATGCTACGGAAGGTTGAATATTGCATGAATCAGTGTTAAGATTTTACATGTAATTCAATGGCAGTTCAAATATGGGGAACATCATCATGCAGCATATTAATATCCCTCCCAAGGATCATGTCAAGGTCCTCGACGGACAGGGCTGGGTCGGGCTGATCGACAAGATGGGCACCGAGAGCACTATCGTAAACGCCGCGCGCGTCTCCTTCGGCAAGCTCAAGGATTCCATGGACGAGAAGGACGTGGTACTCCTTAAATACCTCCTTGAGAACAAGCACAGCTCCACCATGGAGCATATCGTGTTCACCTTCAGCATACACTGCCCCCTCTTCGTCCGCGGCCAGTGGCACCGCCACCGCACATGGTCATACAACGAGATCTCAAGGCGCTACACCGAAATAGACATGGAGTTCTACACCCCGGAAAAGCTCCGCAAGCAGGCCGAGACCAACCGCCAGGCCTCAATAGCCGACGCCAACTTCGACGACTCCAAGTACAGGAAGATGATGCTCGACCAGAACAGAAATTCTCTCGATCTCTACAACAGGCTCCTCGAAGGCGGCGTCTGCCGCGAGCAGGCGCGCATGGTGCTCCCGCAGAGCATGATGGTCACCTTCTGGGGAACCGTCGATCTCAACAACCTCATCCATTTCCTGGAACTTCGCGACAGCGAACATGCCCAGGAGGAGATCAGGGAATATGCCGTCGCCATCAAGAAGCTGGTGAAACCATACATCCCGCATGTCGCAGAAATAATGAAGTGGTAGGCCATCACACCCGAACCGGAGTATCGGCGAACCGGTGTAACGGTGATTTCCTTATCGGAGCGCCGGCATCTTGCCGGCAATGGCCTTGGAATCTTTAACTTGGAATTTTCAAAACGGTGCCTATTCCAAAAATTGCCTTGACGATGGGTGATCCGGCGGGGATCGGGCCGGAGCTTGCCGTCCGGGCCGTCACGGACCCCGCAATCCGCAAGATCGCCAACATCACCATCTATGGCTGTCCTGACATCATCAGGGCAGCTTCTGCGAAGTTCGCAGGCGGCAGGAATGTGCAGATCGCAGACACCGGCGACATGAAGTTCTCCAAGGTCCGCGCAGGCAAGGTCGACGCACGCTGCGGGATAGAGGCCTGGAACGCGATCGTCTGCGCAACGAAGGATGTCCTGTCGGGAAAAATGGACGCGCTTGTCACCGCGCCTGTGAACAAGGCTTCGATCAACAAGGCCGGAATCCCGTTCACCGGGCACACCGAGCTTGTAGCGGAGCTCTGCGGGACTGCGAACTTCGCAATGATGCAGTCGGCCGAAGACTTCAGGGTGGTATTCGCGACAACACATATCCCGCTGGATGAAGTTTCAGGAGTGATAACCTCGAAAAGGCTTATCGACACGGCGAAGCTTATCAATGATGCGGTACGACAGGAAGGGATAAGAAAACCTCTCCTCGCATGCGCCGCCCTCAACCCGCACGCCGGAGAAAACGGCTACATGGGCAAGGAGGAGAACAAGGTCATAATTCCAGCGCTCAGGAAACTCCGCGGCATGGGCCTGAAGATCGACGGCCCGTTCCCGCCGGACATAATCTTCCTGGACGCGATCCGGAACAACTATAACGGTATTATCTCCATGTACCATGACCAGGGGCACATCCCCTTCAAGATGCTCGCATTCGACAAAGGGGTGAATTCAACGCTGGGTCTTCCAATCATCCGTACAAGTCCGGACCATGGGACCGCATTCGACATCGCCTGGCAGGGCATCGCCAATACCGGCAGCCTGTTTGCGGCGATAAAAGTGGCGGCATTAAGAGCTAAAAACAGCAGACGTTGATTTCTCAGTCATGGAAGCTCAGATAGCGCCCCTGCCGGGTCCTGAGCTCGATTTCAAACTCATACCATCCTTCACTCTTCCTGCTGAGCCTATAAGCTTCTCCTGTCGCAATGTCAGTCGCTTGTGAGGATGGCTTCCCAAGCCTCACCTGGACAGTTGAACGGATTGGCCGCTTCACGTGGCTGAACAGGAGCATATAATCCTTCCCGTTCCTGTGGACCATTTCCTTGAACGCGAAAAGCCCGTCAGTCCTGTATTCTCTAGCTCCAATCCCGAAGAACATGCATATTTTCAGAAGCGTATGTTCTCCGAGCTTCCCGCATTCCTCATAGTTGTACTCGGGATCAAGTGAGTCTGCGGAATTGTCGAATCCCGCAAGAAGGATTGAGCCTTTGCCGTAGTTCCTCCTGACAAGCACAGGAGCACCACTGGAATCACTGACCAGGGTCTCACCGCCGCCAATGACTTCTGAAGCGCATCCCGACATCTCCCCTCCTCCGAAGGACTTCGGGAACCTCACATTCCGCCTCTTCCATTTTCCGTATCTGACATCCTCCAGTCCGAAGACCTGTCTCAGGAAAGTCCTCTGCACCTTTGAAACTCCGATCTCGCAGGTATGTGGGAAGACAAGAAGATTCAATCCTTTTTCAACGCTCAGCCTGAGAAGATGGTACCAGTATTCATCGTCAGGAAGGAGAAGCCCTCCTCCGCCGCCGGTGACAGTCCTGTCTGAATAGTCATAAGCCGGGAGGCACATGAGCCTGTAGCATGAGAAATCATAGCGGTGTCTGTTGCTGATGAGATCCACGGGGATGTCGGTCCTGGTTGCGACATTCGCGAGAGACCTGAAATTGTTCCATTCAAGCCTGTCGAAGACCGCAAGTTCCGGGCTTACGCGCGCTGCGGACATTACCGTCCTGCGTATGAATCCAATCCTTGCAATATCATCTCCGTAGAGGCCGAGGTCCGCGCCTGGAATTGAATTATATGTTGCGCCAAGCCTCACCGACTGGAATACCGCGTCGTCATACTGCCGGTATTCCCCGCCGACCTGCCAGGCCTCCCCTCCCCAGGTCTTTCCGGAATTGTGATAGCTGACATGTTTATTGTCGAAGATCCGCTCCTCCAGCCAGTGTTTCGCCTTCGCCTCGCAGAAATACGTGGAGAGATCGGCGATGGAGCCGAGTCCATGTCCAGGCAGATCCGGAGGGAGCTTGCCGGGGGAGTTCCTCTTGACGATCCCATTCACCTCCTCGATCCCATTGCGTATCGACCAGGTCCTGAAATCCAGATAGATCCTGAACGCCTCCTTCTCCTCGGAAAATGGCACCGGAACATCATCATACGACCTGAATTTCCTGCCATAGATCTTTCCTACAGTGCCAAGATCCCATGCGAGCTCGTTCTTCAGATACAGGGAGAAAGCCTTCCTCTCCTGGCTGGAATAGTCGAATATGGTGTTGTCGCCGCCATAATAGTAATAGCCGTAGGGGAAATCGGAATTTCCGAAGTCGATCACGAACCTTGACAGGTTCTCGTTATCCGCGTATCTCCTTGTGAACCTGTCGACCATCCCGAAATAGTGTTCTCGGTAGAAGCTGCTCCAGAGCGTGGGGAAATAGCCTTTGTTGCCGCGCCTGTCAATCGCCGACTCCTTCAAGCTCCACCAAGGAACTCCGCCGTCGGCAAGCCCGGAACCGCGCGTCGTCGGGAACATCCAGAACTGGAGGAGGAACTTCTCCTTCTCCGCGAACTCCAGCAGCTGGTCTGTCATGGACCAGTCATACCTGCCCGGTTTCGGCTCTATGTCCTCCCAGGGGATGTTCATCCTGATATACTGGCATCCGCGCTTGAGCATCTCCTTGCAGAAGAACTTCAGCTCCTCCGGCATCTTCCGTGTCTGGAAAGCCCAGTATGTGGACAGGCCGAAACCGGCATGCTTCGCGGAATCCGCAGGAACCACCCTCCTTGCGAAATTCGCAAGAATCTTCTCGTCTTCCCCCTTGCCCGCCTTCAATCCATAGCTGCGGATTCCAAAGGTGTCTGCGTCCCTGCAGTCAATAGCCTTCGTGAATATTCCTCCGGCTCCGACCGCGACATTGCGGAATTCGCAGATCTTTCCGCCATTGCATGAAAGGCTGAGACTGTCGATGACTTTTCGTTCACTGGAAAGGTTCCTTACCACGATGGAAACTTTTCCTTTTGCACCTTCGACGGCCACGGCGTCTGTGACGACCGCACCCGCCAGAGCCTCCGGCTCAAGCCAGCGGATCAGCTTCCAGACCATGCTGTCGATGCCCTTCCATTTCCTGGTGAGCAGGCCCGGGTTCCATTTCCAGTCGAGCTGGTATGCGCCGTCCACGTTCTCGCGCGGCTCGCCTCCGATGAACCCAATCATTGCGAACTTCGCACCGAGGAACTTATCGCACTTCCGCTCTACGGCGACCACTGCCGAGGATTTCTCGGCATGGCTTCCGCTGGTGATCTTGAGAAGCGCATGGGTCTCATCAGGCGGGAAAGCCGTAATCCTCAGTGACGGAAACGTCTTTCCTCTGATGAACTCAAAGTCATCGAGCTGGCCCAGTATTTCGACGCCCTTGTCGGTCAGACCCTCTATCCCGGGCCTGCATGAACTGATGTTGATGTCGTCGTAGCATCTTGTCAGGTGGAACCTGTACGCCTGCGAATTCCGCAGAGGATACCATTTGTCGCGGCACGGCAGATCACCGAGGAAGAACAGCGAACCGCCGCCCGAATGGAACTTCAGCAGTGATGATATCGCCTTTTCGGAAAAGTTCCCGTTGACATACGGCACGACGAGGATGTCGCAGCTCCTGCGGGAGATCTTCTCGATCCCAGCATGGTCCAACTCTTCGAAATCCATTCCCTTCGCCGCCAGCAGATTTGCGAGATCCGAAAAGTCGTAGTCCGGCATCGCCTTGAATCCGCTGTCCTTGAAAACCGCTATTCTCATTTCTATTTCCCTTTCCTGTCCGGCAGTAGAAGGCCAAACACGGCCATGCTCTGCGCCTGGTTGGGAACAACGCCCTCATCCATCCCTATCGCGAAATGCAGGTCGACAAATGTGTAGAGGTTTGCGAACTTGTCATTTATCGCAGGATACGTGGATTCAAGTATCCTGTATCCGTCTCCCTTCTGCACCGGCCCCTCCACCTGCTGTCCATTGACGACTTCTCCGAAATGGCTGTAGCGGCTGTTGTGCAGCGGCGCCCTTACCGTCCGCGTCCCGGCACCTACGATGTAGCTGAGGTTCATGGGATTGGCGCCAAGCGTATTGTCGCATGTCCGGATGATCCAGCCCAGATATTTCCTGTCGCCGGTCAGCTTGTACGACCAGACAATCACGGGAAGGAAATTCTCATATGCCCCGGTCCCCCAGTTGATCGGCGACCAAGGATTCCGTATGAACCCGTATCCCATCGTCGAGCACTGTGCGATGAAATAGTCGGCATTGGCGATGATGGCCTTCCTTATGTTCTCCTGTACAGCCGGATCGGCATTTTCAGGCTTGCACTGCAGATAGGCCCAGCACGCGAGCCTCTGGTCATATTTGCCGTAATCTTCAATCGGGGCATCAGGCTTTTTGGAGATCATGCAGACATCAATGAAGTCCTTATTGAACTTAGCCTCTCCGGTCGTACACAGCATTTCGGCGGCCGCATAGGCCTTCGGGCTCAGATAATACATCCCCTTCTGCTTCTCATCCTTAAGCTTGTCAGGATTCTTCTCGGCCCATTCATACGCCTTTCTCGCACGGCTGAGGAAATCCTCCGACTCCTTCGCCTTTCCCAGGGATTTCCAGATCCTTGCCGCCTTCGCGAAGGCTCCGGCGAAATTGTACGATCCGCTGGCGTCCTTCGGATATGCAAAATCACCTTTCGGATCAAGTTCCGCAGTCTGCATGAAATTCGGATCGCCGTCACTTTCGGTGCCGTCATATACACCTCCGTCGGCGTCCTGGAGCCCGATCCACAGTTTCATAGCCCAGTTGGCCTCGTCAAGTATGTCAGGAACGCCGTTGCCCTTCTCCGGGATATTCAGCTGGCCGTCGAAAAACTTCTGCGGGGCGATCTCATAGGCGTCCATGAGCTTCTGTGCGACATCGAGATGCGAGCGCGGATTATAGTCTCCGGCATCGTGGTGCCCGCCGTTGGCGTTCAGTTTGACAGGCTCGTTTGTTCCCGGCTTCATCACCAGGCGCTTCGCATCGGCGAACTCGCCTTCGAACCTGCTTTTCGCGGTGACCAGCTGCCCTTTGTTGTGGCAGGCGATCCTGCGCCATTCCGAATACGGCGGCTTGAGTTCGATCCCGCAGCGCTGTACAAAGACCCCATAGGACTGTATATCGAACACCTTTGCATATGCATCGTCGCCGATGCTGAACGGCAGGCTCCTGCCGACGCCATCAACACTTATATAATAATCGCCCGGGGTCTTATATTCGGTGAAATCCAGCTGGTAGACGTTTTCACCGGAATGATCGACCTTGTAGACACATTCGTTGAACTCTCCGGACTTATGGACAAGCTTGGATTTTCCTGTGAATGCCACCGCCCCGTCCTTGAGGCTGCATAATTTGAACTCCGGCTCCTGGGCGAATGAGAGGGCGGCTCCATTGCCGGCACCGGTATTTTTTATTTCCGGGAAAGATCCCAGCCATTTCCCGAGATAGGCGATCTTGACTGGGGAGTCGGCGAGATATCCAATCTGGTTGACCTTTATAGAATTGCTGACAGTCGATTTCGAGTTGAACACGATGGACGCCCTGTTCCAGGCCGTAGTAAGATCTTTTGATACTTCGACCTCCACTTTGTCGCCGTCCTTCAGCGGCTGCGGGAGTTGGAGGAAGATCGAGTGCATCTGGATAACCTGGAAAGGCCATCCCTCCGGAAGATATGTGTCCACCTTGGTATGCCTTCCATAATTCAACGGCTTGACATCGGCGCCATTTATCTTTACGGCATAGTTGTCCAGCCTGCCGCAGGCGTTCACGGAGAAGTCCGGACCGAACTCCAGACGGATCAGCCCGTTGCCGACTGATTCCAGCTGCCTCAGCCCCAGCACCGCCAGATCAACTGAGGCATCTTTGGCGCCAGGGGCCTTCGCCTGTCCATAGACAAAGCTCGCAGCGGTATGAGCCCCGGTGACAAGCCTGTCGTTTGCGCCCTGGGCGATCACATGGTATTCCACGCCGTCCATCATCGGAAATGGAATCTCTAGAGTGACGACAGTCCTTTCAAATTTTTTGAACGGGCATCCGGCCGGAACTTCAGCCTCGAGTTCAGTCCTGCACTCGGCCTTGACCGGGGTCACGAACTTCTCAAAGGCATAATTGGGATCCTTGAAGCTGATTATCCTGTATGCCTGCGGATTGGATGCAATCGGAGTTGCGCTCAGCCCTATTTCCAGCCGGATCTTCGATCCATCCACCGGTTCCGCTCCGCGAACCCCGAGTGAGGTTCTGACGGCAACGCGGTTGTCAGGAAGATTCTGGAAGATTTCCAGGGAGTTGTCCCTGGCTGCGTTCAAGTTCAAAGAAATCAGCGAAATTACGGCAAGCGGCAATATCCGTTTAATCATAGGAAGATCTCCTTTGTAAGTTTTTATTCGAGAAGCACCCATCCGGGAGCGGCGTCCCAGCCCGTATACTGCTGAATGTTCTGCGTAGGCGAGAACCTGGCAGCGCCATCAAGGGTCAGATATCCGTATCCTGAAGGATGGCCGTTGCCCCTGCAGTACGGAAACACATCGTTCACGTTCGTAGGAAACTTATAATCGCAGATGATGACCAGCTTGTCCGGCCTGGTGTTCTGCGACCAGTACATCTGCCATCCTGATGAATAATTCGCGGCCGTCCTAGTTCCAATCGTTGACAGCTTCCTCCACCCGGGAGAACCACGGAAAGGTCCTCCTACCGCAGTCTGCTCCGTCGAGAACGCATGTATATACCCTCTTCTGTAAGGGGCTTCCTTGTACTGCGTACCCGAAGGTTCGAAAAATGTAATGCTGTCCATCCTCCATCTCCTGATATATGCAGGACAGCAGTAGTTCTGAACCTTGGATTCCGCTTTTACGGTGCTTGAACTCCTTCCTGCATTGTAATTTTCAGAATGGCATACTCCCCATCCATTCTCTGTCTGGTTCAGAGGATCCAAATTATAGAAGGTCGCCAGGTTCTGCTGGTTGCTGCCATCTCCCTTGTCTGCCGACAGGCTGTGGCTGAAGAAATATTCCCATTCGCTCAATGCTGTTCCTCCGGAAACAGTACTGCCTGTAACCGCCCCGGGAAGCACTTCGGAATTGTCAATGGTATAGCTCATAACTCCAAGTCCATGCTGCTTGAGCATGCTCAGGCAGAGGGCCTGGTAGGAATAATCCCTCGCCTTCTTTAACGCCGGAAGCAACAGGGCTGCGAGTATCGCAATTATCGCGATAACGACCAGGAGTTCGATAAGCGTGAACTTTTGAATTTGCTTCATAGCACCTAACACCTTTTTAATACTTCCAATCTATACGCTTCTGAAAGGATCCTTAAGGACTGATATTATAGACTCGGCGGATAATCAGCTTGCATAAATCTTGAGGCATGTTATATTGACT
>CAZDNQ010000086.1:0-12069 GCA_964506605.1 uncultured Victivallis sp.
CTACCTCCTCCTCGCCATCGACACTGCAAGACGGAAATCAGTACACTTCGACGAGAGCGCCCATATCATGTCAGGATATTTCATGCTCAAATACGACGACTACAGGATCAGCACGGCAAACCTGATACTCGGCCAGAAGCTTGCCGCCATCCCCCTCCTCCTCGCCAATGTGAATCCTCCGGCGCCCGACATGATCAGGCAGGCGCTCAGAGGCAAACAATTGTCCGGCGGCGAATCCTTCTCGTTGGGTTTCTACTTCCTCAACTATTCCAACAATGCCACACAGAAAATGCTCCTGCTGGGAAGGTTGCCGATGATCCTCTGCGGCCTCATCACTGCGCTGCTTGTGTTTTTCTGGTCGAGAAAGCTGTTCGGAGACGGAGGCGGACTGATCTCACTCTGTTTCCTCGCAAGCTGTCCTGTCTTCATATCAATCAGCGGAATTGTCGGTGCGGACATCGCAGCAACCATGCTCTTCCTTGCCGTCACCTGGTCATTCTGGACGCTCCTGCACCGTGCAAACCCGCTGACGGCGATCATGTTCGGCATATCGGCAGGACTTCTCCTGGTTGCAAAGTTATCGAGCCTTGTCTTTGGGCCGGTCGCCCTTGTCCTGCTTCTGATCCGCATTGCCGTCAACCATCCTCTGGAAACAGGCTGGAATCCATATAGGCAGAGGACGGAGACAGCCCGCAGGAACATCATTCTCATCCTTGCCGCGGCGCTCCTGTCGGCAGGAGCTATAACATTCACTACGGTCTGGGCCGCATATGGATTCCGCTATTCATCCGTTCCGCCGGGATCGACAGGAGCGGCATTCAACTGGCAGAACCTGCTGGAGAACCACCAGCTGCTGCGATTCGCAAAGGATCACAAAGTCCTCCCGGAAGCATTTCTCTTCGACTACTCAAGCATATGGAACCTGACGGAGGCACGTCCCTCATTCCTTCTTGGCGAGACAAGCAGGGATGGCTGGTCCTATTATTTCCCTGTAACTTTTACTGCAAAGACAGGGCTGCCGATGCTTCTTGCGCTGGGCTTCGCCATCGCGGCATGGCTGTGGATGTCCTCCCGCAGCAGAAACAAATCCGTGGAACCAGCTCCATGGAAGCTCTACGAATTCCTGCCAATCATCGTATTTGTCGGAATCTACATGGCCGTCATGATCACCAGGACAATCAACATTGGGCACCGCCATATCCTGCCAATATATCCGTTCCTATATATTTTCCTCGGCGGACTCGTCTTCGTATTCTGCCAACGATACGTCTGGCCAAAAGCAGCAGTTTCCCTGCTGCTGCTTGCGACATTCGCAACGGCAGTCATGGTCCATCCCAACCATCTGTCGTATATCTCGCCGGTCTGCGGGGGATCATTTGGCGGATACAGGATCCTGGTAGACAGTTCGCTGGAATGGGGCCAGGAACTCCCGGCATTGAAGAAATGGATCGACTCCAATCCATCTCTGACAAATGGAAAGAGAGTCTACTTCAGCTATTTCGGATCAGGTTCCCCGGAAGCTGCGGGCATAAAGACACTGCGTCTCCCCGGTTTTTTTGATCCACTGATGGAAATCCCTGACGCATGCACATTCCGCGGGCGGCTCAGGCCTGGGACATACCTGTTCTCGGCGACGATGCTCCAGCCCGTATATCACTCGCGGATGAACATAGAGGGGACCGAAATGGAATACTTCGGAAAATGGTGCAGGAAATTCGAGGAGCAATATCAGGAGTTGAGGAAGAAAGCTGAGCCATTCTACGCCAGTTCCGAAAAGATAAAATCCAAGGAGGATGAGGTGTCGATGCGGAAATTCATGAAGGAGAACTGCCCCGCATCCGAAGCGGACCGTATGGAAAAGTACTGGATGGACACGTTGATCACATATGACCTGTCACGCTTCGCCAGGCTGGCGTCCTGCCTCCGCCACCGCAGGCCGGACGGCCATGTCAATTACTCCATATATATGTTCAACCTGGGCGAAGAGGATTTGAAATCAGCGCTTGAAGGAGATTTTGAAAAGCTTCCTGAACATTGAACAGTCATTCCTGCTCGGGACCGGTAATTGATTCGCGATACGCGGCGACCTTCCCCTTGATCCTGATAATCGTCAGTGCGTTGTTCGCATCCTTTGCATTGCCAGTAGCCCTGCCCCTGGAGATTATAGATGGACTTGAGAAGTATGGCACGTCGACAGGATATGCGCTGCTTGAATATGTCATCACCGAGTGGTAGCCCTTGCCATCAGTTCCAGTCCACTGCCACCCATAGGAATATGAGAAGAATCCGGGTACATCCCCTGATTTCGACTTAAAATGACCGCAACCGAGATTATGTCCACATTCATGGGCGTAGGTATAGGAAGTTGCAAGCTGCTTGACCCTGCACACATTGTATCCATAGTCGGCATTCCCGTTGTACAGCCAGCCGATCCCACCAGTATCATCGGTCGCCGTCACCAAGGTCACAATATCGGCTCCATATTTATCGCGGATCTCCCTGACGGCATCGCTGGTAGTTACCGCGCAAAGATCTGTCAATGAGTTGCCTTTGTTCTCACCTGATGAACGATATGTTACCTCCTGGGAATGGACCAGCCTCAGCCTCACCCCGGTCTTGCTGCTTGAAAAGGCGGTATTGGCCCTGGCCACCGCGATCGCCAGGATGTTTTCGATAGGGCCCATGTAGCTGGCTTCAGCCCAGGCCTTGGCGGAACGGGTATATATGAATACCACATCTATCACGGTGCTGCCGGGATCGCTTTCCGGGAATGCGCTTGCAGGAGGAGCTGCGAGATTCGCATTTCCGGCAAAAGGAGTTCCGTCCTGGAACCTTACATTCTTCAAGAGCGCCATGTCATCATCGCCATATACGATATCCATCTTGCTGCGGTCCTGGTCGAAGATGGAATAGTCGATCCCGTTTCCGGTGCCTGCGGAGAATATTCTGTCATCTGCGGGTGCATCCACAAAAGCAACGGTCTTTCCTCCGAACGTAGACATGTAGAGATAGCCTCTCGGGTCATCCGGATCGACAGTACCGGTCACCACCTCCGCTCCGTTCACATCCTTATAACTGTCACTTATCTTCGCCCTGCAGGAATAGTCGTCGAAGAGGTTCAGGTCCAGCTCCTCACCGGCGGAAAGCCCCCTGACTCCTTCACTGTTAAGACGTGCAGTCCTGCTGCGCCTTGCCGATTCGGACGAACATGATGATGCCGCAGGATCATCCAGGAACAAACCGACTGCCGTACTGCCGTCGGCTTCCTCCTCAATGACTGTATTGGACCATGTGTTAGTTCTTCCAAGCCCGGCAATGGCACGCTTCGAAACATCTGCGGCGCCATTGACACCCTCCGGAGCTGCTGGTGGCGGCTCGCTCCGGAAAAGCAGGATGAGCATCACCGCAGTCAGGATGACAAGCGCAGCTATGGCAAGATTTGACTTCATTTTATTGAACAAGATTCACCCCTAAAGTCCATATCATCCCATATATCCGCCGGAAATGTAATTTTCAAGATATCGTATTTTCGCGCTCTCTTCGTCATGCATGCTCTTTAGGATGTCGCCGATCGATATGAGTCCGGCCAGCCTTCCCTTGTTCATTATAGGGATATGCCGGACCTTCTTCTGGGTCATTGTCTTCATTATCGAATCGACATCGTCGTCAGGAAGCGCGATTATGACTTCTTTTGTCATTAGCTCCCCGACCTTTATCCTGTTGTTGGAGCATGCTGGAATATTCCTCAGGACATCACGTTCGGTTATCATGCCCTTTACCATGCCATCACCTTCAGTAACTACAAGCGCCCCAATATTGTGCTCGCATAGCAGGTTGACGGCATCCATCAGTGTCGCATCCGGGCAGATGCAGAATACCTTGTTGCCCTTCTCCTTCAGGATCTCATATGCTTTCATGTTCCAGCCCCCTAGTTGAAGATTTAACACACTTCCGTAAATATTATAGCATGGATTATTTGCAATGGAATAAAGCCCCAGTAATGGGAACATAGGTGAAAACCCTCACCCTCCCTGTCAGTTTTCCGATTAATAAAACCCTTTCCCGTGAGCGGTTACGGCCAATGTGGTGTATATTGACTGCAGAACAAGATCAACAACTGCGGAGGATACATGAAAACAGAATATGCCGACATCGGAAGATACGCCTGCTACAGCAGCAGTTTCCACGCGATAAGTTTCTCAAAGACTGTTCCGAAAATCGCACATCTCGGAATAGAGTCCGGCGGACGCACCCGCAGGCACATGGACTACAATCTTCTCAAGCCCGGACTCTGTGCCGTGCCATCCCTATGGAAAGATCTCGATGATAAATTTTTCTCATCCAAGGCCGATGCTAATGGAATCAAGTATATATGCAAGGGCAAAGACTCAGGAACCCTGAGTTTTCTGTGCAATGACGAGAAAAACTTGAAACTAACTCTAAAAACAGAAAAAGCTTTCGCCGGAGACTTCTTTGAGTTCTCTTTCGGGAACGATGTCGCCCCTGTCACCACATGGGCGCAGCCTGCGGATTTCGCAATACTGTCAACTGACGGCGACGACAACAAACCGGACTCTGAAGGCAAGGTCACAAACAGGTACAAGCTGCCATTGGTCCTGCACTTTCCCGACTACGGGCTGCTGAAGATCGAATGTGACGACAAGGCTGTCGAATGCATCGAGGAACTGATCCCGCTGAAGGAGATGACAGGCCTGTGCCTCGGTTTCAAGAACAATGGCGGGCATAACAGGATGTTTGCATGCCATCACGGTTGCACGGTCCTGAAATTCCACGCTCCCTCAAAGACAAGGAAGGCGTCGCTGATGCTGACAGTCGAAAAGGAGAATTTCCCAAAAAACAGGAAATACGATTTCAGCGGCCAGGAATGGAACGGCCTTAAAAGATGCTGGATGAACTCCTTCACCTTGCAGAAGCAGTCATTGACCATGGGGGACAATATCGCCCTCGGCGGGATTGCGCATCTCTCAATGCATTTCAAATCAGATCTCCTGCTCCACACCCCTGCCCTGACGAATGGCATAAAGGTCCAGGATTTCCTGAGACGCGCCCTGATCATCAGCTTCGAAAAATGCCAGTCCGACTCAGGGGAAATCAACTGGGAATACCATGACAATACACACAAGAAGCAGAGGATGTCGTCATTCATAGACTCCACCCCTAGCGCAATAATATCGCTCTGCAATTGCTATCGGTGGGACAAGGATGCGAAGTTCGCAGCCAGATATGCCGGCGGCGCAATCAAGGCGGCAATGTTTCTCCTGGGGCTCGACGAGGACGGCGACGGAATAATAGAAGTGCCGTTCCACGGAAATTCCTTCGATGATGTCCATGGACGCAACAGGAACTGGTGGGACAATTTCGCGTTCGGGCACAAGGACATCTATTTCAACCTGCTCTGCCATCAGGCGCTCAGGCTGCTGCTGGAGCTCCTGCGGAAACTCGGAATTGAAGACTGCCAGGAGGAGATACGGAATTTCCTCTCGAAGTTCGATTCGAATTTCGACAGTACTTTCTTCAATCCGAAGACCGGGGTCTATGCCGGCTGGATAAGCCGTGACGGCAAGGTACACGACTACATGTTCACTTTCGCAAGCGCCATGGCGGTAAACGAAGGACTGGTCCCGCGGAAAAAGGCTGTCAAGGCAATGCGCATCCTCCTCGCCAAGCTGGACGAGATGGGATTTGGCTCCTACAAGTACGGCGTACCGGGACCATGCATCCCTGTGGCTGCAAAGGACACGATAAGCTGGGATTTCATGGGCAGTTGGCCCCGCTACGAGAACGGCGGGCTCTGTGGCCAGACCGCATACCATTTCATACAGGCGCTCTACAATTGCGGACTTCGCAGGGAGGCCGACAAGATCCTCTTCACAATGCTCGATACGTTTGAAAGCGAGCCCACTCATTCGGGCCTGATGCCCGGCTACATGAAGAGCATCGACTGGCGCACGAAGGACGGGAATCCGAGCGGATACAACTATCTCGCGGACAACTACTACTTCCTTCTGGCCGGAGTTACCGGGCATTTCGGAAGCGCTAAGAACTGACCTTTTGGACAGACTGCCATGCGCAGCAAGAGCCCTGCTCCGGCAAGGCGAGTAGCCGTCCCATGCAGCCCCCGGCCAGCAGATATTTTTCAACGAATCCCGCTTGACAAAGTTGCCGGAGCATACTACTGTGACGTTATCACTTGCAAACGTTTTCATTTAAGCGGCGGGTACTGATGGTTACAATCACCGACATAGCGGCGAAACTCAAGGTTTCCCCGGCCACTGTTTCCAGGGTGCTGAACGGGAACGCCGAATATATACGTCCCTCCTTCTCGCGCAGGGCCGAAAAAATCAGGAAGACCGCAGCAAGGCTGGGGTACCGTCCGAACAGCGCCGCGCAGACAATGCGCAGCGGCAGGCACAGGTGCGTAAGCCTGCTGGCCAGCCAGGCCCACTGGAACAGCTCGCTTTCCGGCGAACTCCTCATCGGCATGCAGAAGACGCTCGCGGGGCTGGGCTACAATATGATGCTGAACGTCCTGCCTGAGGACAGGACCGAGGCCGGCAAGGAGCTTCCAAGCCTTTTCAAGGAGCATCTGGTCGACGGAATCCTGATCGGGATAACCCATTCAATGCCCGAATGGCTGGAATCGCTGATAGACGGACTGGAGCTTCCCAAGGTATGGATAGGTTCGAAGCACAGGACCGACTGCATACACCATGATGATTTCGGCGCCGCATATGGAATAACCGGCAGGCTGATAAGGAGCGGCCATGCAAGGATTGCGTATCTTGACATCGCCACCTGCAGTAGAGATCTTGCGGGATGCCATTTCAGCGTCCTTGACAGGATGGAAGGCTATCTTAAGGCGATGAAGGAAGCGGGATTGAAACCCCGTGTCGTCCGGCCGCAGGAATATCTTCCACTTGAAAGAAGGGTCCCCTACGCTAGGGACAACCTGTTCAATTCCGATCTGCCGACGGCCGTAATCTCCTATGACATGCCATATTCGGGGAAGGCCTTTTTCTGCAACGCCTGGCAGAAAGGGATACAAATCCCCGGCGACATCTCGTTCGTTGCATTCAGCGAGGGGGAGACATATGAGGACAACCTGAAAATCACCTCTTTCACACCAAGGAGCGGTTTTGCAGGAATGGCGGCCAAGCTGCTCTATGACAAGATCAACAATGGCGACAGGTCACGAAAACCTGTCGTACTTCCGTTCGATTTCATTGAAGGCAATACTCTTAAAGAATGCAATCAAAGGAGGGGGAGATGAGAAATTGCAATACTTTCATCGCCGTATGGCCGGATCGCCGGCGCCCGGCTTGTTTCACACTTATAGAGCTCCTGGTTGTAATCGCCATAATTGCGGTGCTGGTGGCCCTGCTCCTTCCCGCGCTGAAGCAGGCGAAGGAGGTCGCATGGACCGTGGTCTGCAGGTCAAACATGAAACAGCTGGCTTCAGCAACTCTTATCTACACAACGGACAACGAAGGATATTTCCAGCCGGGCTCCAGGTACTACAATGGATTCCTGTGGAAAGGATATTATAATCCCAGCAGCGGCATCATGGTCCCATGGTATTCCGTCATGTTCATCGGGCAGTACGCCGGCAACACCAATCTGTGTTCGACGGCTTTCATGGACCAGCGGCCTACGAACAACATCTTCTATTGCCCGAAGATGCTGAACAAGACCGGAAACTCAGTTACCGGCAACACCCTCTGGATCGGATACAACTTGAGATATCCAAACAATTTCAACTATGGCTCAAGCATTGCCCCGATAACCAGCATTGCAAACGCCTCCAGGCTTTTCATGTTTGTAGATGTCGAAGACGGCTCCCGTTTCGAAAGATGGTATCCCAACGAGCCGGGCTACGGCGGCACCACATGGCCTGAATACCGGCATAACAGGAGGGCGAATGTTGCATTTGTAGACGGACATATAGACAGCACCGCCAGCCTGTACAACGACAAGCTCGACGGGACCATTGATTACCAGGTAAAATCAAAATAGTTCAACCCTAAGAAACAAATAACAAAAAGGAGTGGCATGAGAACAAAGCATCGGAATCTTGCATGGAGGCTGAAGGCGGCCGTGATTGCCGGCATCAGCCTGGCGGGACTCAGCATCGGAACTTTTGCTGCGGATGATTCGAAAAGCAAGGCGCTTGTCGATCTCGGTGCAGCTGGTGCGGATGCCAGGTTCAAGGCGGCGGAAGGCTGCGAGAACCAGGTCGAATTCAAGATCGCAGACGGGGAAAAGGGCAAGGCACTGGATGTCACATTCAAGGCCGGCCCGGCGGGATATCCAGGAATCAAGATTGCTCCTGAAGGCGGCAAGTGGGATCTGTCCGCATTCGGCCATATCGAGGCGAAAATAAGCAACATCGGCCAGAACCCCATGCTTGTAGCCCTGAGAATCGACAATGCAGGCGACTGGAAGGATAGCCCGTGGAACACGGAGCAGACCAACATAAAGCCCGGAGAGACCGGAACAATCAAGATAATCTTCGGACACCAGTATGGGCAGAAGCCTGGCTATAAACTGGATCCTTCTGCAGTAGTGAACATACTTCTGTTCACAGGAAAAGTAGCCAAGGACTCTGCAATACGCCTCGAATCACTTGTAGCCGCAGGTCCTGCAGGCGAAAAGCCGCCGGTCGACCCCAAGACATTCAGGGTAAAACCAAAAGATGGGATTATCCTCGGTACCGGCCTGGTCGCAGAGGCTCTTCCCCAGGTTGAAGCAAAGGATCCTGTCAAAGGTTCGATAGTTGACGGGACGTTGAAGGTCACAATGCCGGGGAAGGGTGATCAGGCGGTAATACTGAAGCTCCCTGCAGGATGCTGGGATCTGACAAGCTACAACCAGGTCCGTCTAAAATTCAAGAATGATGGCTCCTCCCCTATCACTCCCAAGATCCTGCTGACAAGCAGCGGAGGTCCCGGCGAACAGGTGACTGCCGCCGCCCCTATAGCCCCCGGAGCCGAACAGGAGGTCCTTGCATCATTCATCCCCTCTAAACCATGGACTGCAATCCCGAACAGCGGAAACAAGACGAACTGGGATGGTGTTCCTGGAACAGGAACCAAGTTTGGAAGCGACGCAGTTTCCAGCATCAAGATCAATGCAGTTCACGACGGCGATGCATCCTTCTCAGTAAAGACCATCGTCGCCGATGTAGGCATTGCACAGATACCTGAATGGCTGGGGAAAAGACCTCCTGTAGAAGGCGACTGGACATTGACATTCGACGAGAACTTCGATGGCAAAGAGATCGACATGAAGAAATGGAATATCTACGGGCCGAACTACTGGGACAAGAAATCGCATTGGACCAAGGACAATCTGATACTCGGTGATGGTGTCGTCAAATTTAAATTCGAGAAGAAGCGTGGGTTCCACAACGATGATCCTAACGAGAAGAAGCCCCAGAATCTATCTGGCAGCAACGAATCCGATTATGCATGCGGCTATCTGGACAGCTATGGCAAATGGGTCCAGCGCTACGGATATTTCGAGGCGCGCGTAAAGCTGCCTGTAGCTCCGGGCCTCTGGCCCACCTTCTGGATGATGCCCGATCGCGGCACGGCAGCTGGTCCGCAATGGAAACGCGCGAATACAGGTGACGGCGCGATGGAATTCGACATCATGGAGCATCTCACCCGCTGGGGCCCATACCGCCATAACATCGCCTTCCACTGGGACGGATATGGCAAGGATCACAAGCAGACAGGCACCGGCAATATCTATATCCAGCCAGACAAGGACGGATTCATAACCTGCGGAATGCTGTGGCTCCCTGGCAAGGTCATCTATTACAGCAACGGCAGGGAAGTGGCAAGCTGGGAGGCTGAAAGGATTTCCAATGTGCCTTCTCATTTCATATTTGAGGTGACAACAGGCGGATGGGACAACAATGGAGTGGACGACTCAAAGCTTCCGGTCGACTACGTGGTCGACTATGTCAAGGCATGGCAGAGGAAGGATCTCGCATCTGACGCGGACGGCTACAAGGAACCTGTAAAACCTGCGGAGCCCAAGCCTGAGGCGCCGAAGGAAGGTGCAGCTCCTGCACAGTAGAATTTATCGCATGAAAATCAAAAGGCCCGGGAGAACCCGGGCCTTTTTTTTTACAGTCACTGTAAATACAACTACAGGCGGGAAGCCGGTGATAGATTACTAAAACACTTTGCAATCAAGTCCGAGCACTTCACCGAGGATCTTCATGTCCTCGACATGGTCGCCGTAGACTATCGCTGTATGTTCTCGCGAAATGTTCTCGACGAATCCTTCAAGATCCCTGAACTTCAACAGAGCTGAAGATTCACAGTGCGGCATGCCCTTGTGGCGGGTCGTTTCAAGGACTTCCGCATCTGCGATCAGGAGCGTCCTGCCGTCGAACTTAAGTTCCATGACGGTGATCTTCTGATTGCCTTTCAGGTCGCTGTCGAGTCCGCAGCCTCTGCCGTCGCGCTTGATCTCATATGTGCCGCCCCAGTCCTTGAGGACGGCTTTCCCTGATGGCGTCATCTCCGGCGAGACCACGCCGATGAATCCGCAGTGTGCGAGCCTCGCAATGTTCTTCCATTCCTTCTTCGGATATTTCGCGGCCGGTGAAAGCGGATCCCCGAAATGATCCCTGAGCGCACCGACATATGACACCGGATACATGTTGGACATCATGCAGGTCTTGTCGAGAAAATACGTCGCGAGCACCATGCTCATCATCGCGCAGAAATCGCCGTCGCATGAGGCGATATATCCGTCCTCGCGGAGAAGCGACTGGGCGAGACACGGAACGTCGCGTCCGCCCTTGGTGATCAGATCGCCAAAGCAGTTTACGCCGAAACCCAGGGCCTTTTCCTCCTCCAGGATTGTCTTTATCCCGAGATATGTGCGCAATGCCGTCCTGAGATCCTCAGGTTTCACTGTCTTGACGACATAGCGGTCCTTGCGTTCGTCCCATATCTTCTCAAGAGCGCTGTCTGAGAATTTTCTGTACAGTTTGCGGATGTCCTCGATCGGCCTTACGACTATCCCGGTGCCGAGGCTTTTTTTGATCAGGTGTCCGGCGGCATTGGCGTTCCACGGGAAATTCTGCTCGCCAAAGACGACGATCTTCGACTTCGCCAGGAACCTCTTCATTGCCAGGGCGCGGAGGAGCGCGATCCCCTGGCGCTGGTTCTTGACGATATGGACGTCAACCCCGAGAGCTCGCAGGAAATCCCGTGCGGACCATCTCCAGAAATCCGGTTCGTCATAGTCTATGAGGGGCCAGAATATGAAAGGGAGCTTCCTGTCGACAAGCGGCTGGGGATGCGAATTCCATATCTCGGTCGGATACGCAGTGATGCTGACAGGCAGTATCCCGTCGACATCCCTGCCGAGCCCCTTGATGACTTTCGCCCAGTGTTCAGGGGATTTGATAGCGATCATTTCATTGAGCACGCCGCTGCCTTCTATGCGTTCTGCGAGTTTCGCAACATCGATGTTGGGCTTGCCCTCCTTGGCCAGGACAGGCTGGAGCTTCGCAAGAGGACGTCTCAACCATGGTCTGGGCTCTACGGCCAAATATCTGTCGGTATTTTTATTCATAAGGCAATCCTTCTATAAAATTATTTAAGACACATCAAAAGTGGTGTCTTCATTTTCCTTGGAAACAGTAATCCACCGGCTCCCGCAGGATCTTTCCGTTTGTTGCGATCAGCTTCTTATACCAGTAATATGAATCCTTGGGGATCCTCTTCAGCGTCTGGTAGTCTGTATAGACAAGCCCCACCCTGACCTTGTAACCCATCGCCCACTCGAAATTGTCCATGATGGTCCACTGGAAATATCCTTCCACAGGGACGCCTTCATCTATCGCCTTTTCGAGCTCCACAAGATGCCTGTGGAGATAGTCTATGCGCTGCGGATCGTGGACCCTTCCGTCGAGGTGGACAAAGTCAAGGTTCTGATGGCCGTTCTCGGTGATGACGATCGGCTTCCTGTAGCGTTTGTAGAACCATTTGGAGACCCAGTACATGCAGGGCGGGTTGACGAACC
>CAZDNQ010000087.1:0-12038 GCA_964506605.1 uncultured Victivallis sp.
CCTGCAGGATCTATTGCGGCAGCACTGAAATACCCAGGATCCGCAACGGCCTTGGTACGGTGATACTTTCAACGCCCTCTGGAATTATCAGCGGGAAGAAGGCCGCCGCGCAGAAGGTCGGCGGTGAAATTCTCTGCTATGTATGGTAAATAATATAACGTGAGGATGATGTATAATGTCTCGTATAGGTAAAAAACCGCTGCCGGTTCCGCAGGGAGTCAAGGCTGTCGCGGGCGCCAATGACATAACCATTGAAGGCCCGAAGGGTAAACTTGCAAAGGCCCTCCCCCCCATGACAAGCGTCAAGGTGGAGAATGGCAACATATTGGTAAGCAGGGCCGATGATTCCCGTACCGCCAGGACGATGCACGGCCTGGCCAGGAGCCTTATCGCAGGCATGCTGGTCGGAGTGACCGAAGGCTACAAGAAGGATCTTGAGATCGTCGGAGTCGGCTACAAGGCCCAGCTCGCCGGACAGAAGCTCACGCTCAACCTCGGATATTCCCACCCCGTAGTATATGATGTTCCGCAGGGCATCAAGATAACTATTGCCGACAATACCAAGCTGAACGTCTCTGGAATAGACAAGCAGCTTGTCGGCGAGGCCGCAGCAACAATCAGGCGTTTCAAGAAACCCGAACCCTACAAGGGCAAGGGCGTCCGTTACGCCAACGAACATATAACAATTAAGGAAGGCAAGACAGTTGCCTAATTCGGAGATCAAGCATGTCCACCTATAAGACTAAGAAACTTAAGCTCAAACGAAGGCATATGCGCCTCCGCAAGACACTATCCGGAACCGCGCAGAAGCCGCGTCTGGCGCTCAGCCTCTCGTCCAAGCACATGTATGCGCAGTTCATCGATGATGATTCGGGAAAGACGCTTGCATCTGCTTCAACGATGTCCGAGGAGTTCCGCAAGCTCAACGCGAAACCCAACCTTGAAGGTGCAAAACAGCTCGGCAGGATGGCCGCTGAAAAGGCTGTCGCGCTTGGAATCAAAACAATAGTTTTCGATCGCGGCGGATTCAAATATCATGGCAGGGTCAAAGCTCTTGCGGATGCCGCACGAAGCGTTGGTCTACAATTTTAGAGGATATAAAAAAACATGGCAAAGAACAGAAATTCGGAATCAAGATCATCTGAAAGCTCAGGCTTCGATGAGAAGGTCATAAGCGTCAACCGTGTCGCGAAAGTCGTGAAGGGAGGCAAGAATTTCAGTTTCAGCGCCCTCGTGGTCGTCGGAGACAAGAAGGGACACGTTGGAGCTGGCCTCGGCAAGGCTAACGAAGTCTCGGATGCAATCCGCAAAGGCGGGGATATAGCGAAGAAGAACCTCATCAATGTTCCAATGCACGGTTCAACGATCACCCATGGCGTAGAAGCCAAGTTCGGTGCTGGCAAGGTCATGATCAAGCCCGCCTCGAAGGGGACAGGCCTTATAGCCGGCGGAGGAATGCGCGCCATCCTTGAACTCGCCGGAGTAAGCGATGTTCTTGCAAAGTCGCTTGGTTCCGCAAATCCTGTCACAGTCGTGAAGGCCACCATGGAAGCCATAAAGCTGCTCCGCACCAAGGAAGATATCCTTGCAAGAAGAAGCATTCCCACCAACAATTAAACATAGGATTTTCCAATAATGAAACTTCATAATTTAAAAACCAGTCCTTCAAAGAAAAGGCGCAGACTCCTCGGACGTGGCGACGGTTCCGGGAGCGGCGGCACTTCAGGAAAAGGGCACAAGGGTGAAAAGGCCAGGTCAGGCACCGCCATCCGACCCTTCTTCGAAGGCGGCCAGATACCTTTCTTCAGACGTCTGCCCAAGCGCGGTTTCAACAGGCCCACGCACAAGGAATACCATCTCATCAACATATCACAGCTTGAGAAGGCGTTTGCCGCCGGAGACAGCATTGATGAAACGGTCCTCCACAAGAAAGGCCTTATCGCAAAGTCACCCAAGGGGCTCAAGGTCCTTGGAACAGGCGACCTCACGAAGGCTCTCACGGTCAAGGCCAACAAGTTTTCCGCTACCGCCAGGACAAAGATTGAGGCGGCCGGCGGGAAATGCGAGCAGATCTGAGACCATCAGCCATTTTCCCCGAAAGATAACCGTCAAGGATTAATATGTTTTCGGCATTTACAAACAGTTTGAAGATAAAGGAGCTCAGGAACAAGATTTTCCTGGTGCTTGGAATAATCGCGCTGAGCAGGCTTGCCGCAAACATCCCCTGCCCCGGAGTCGATCCTGCAGCCCTCAAGCTCTATTTCGAGACAAACAAGCAGCTTGATGCCGCCTCGTTCATGGGCCTTTTCGATCTCTTCAGCGGCGGTGCTCTTGGCCATTTTGCAATTGCCACCCTTGGAATCATGCCGTACATTTCCGCATCCATCATAATGCAGCTGCTGATTCCTGTCATACCTTCACTTGAAAAGATGGCTCGCGAAGGGGATTCAGGCAGGCAGAAGATCCACCAGTATACCAGATACCTGACAGTCATCATCTGCATAGTCCAGGGTGCAATGGCCGCCATGGCGATGATCAATCCCTCAAGGCTCGGCCTGCCCTCGCCCACCCAGGATCTGGTGCTCCATCCCGGCCCCGCCTTCGTCTTCATGACAGTCATAATCCTCACATGCGGCACAATGTTCCTCATGTGGCTCGGCGAGCAGATCACCCATTACGGAATAGGAAACGGCGCATCGATGATCATCACCGTCAGCATCGTCTCAAGGATGCCGGCCGCCTGCTTCCACCTTTTCGACATGGCGACAAGCGGACAGTCCGACACCGGCGAGAAGTTCAAGCCCGTACAGCTCCTCATCCTCTTCATAATCTTCGCCCTTGTCACAGCCGCCACAATCCTGATCACCCAGGGCCAACGCAGAATTCCGATCCAGATGGCGAAGCGCATCGTAGGATTCAACAAGATGAAGGGCGGTACGACCTACATGCCCCTCAAGGTCAATTTCTCAGGCGTCATGCCCATCATCTTCGCCAGCGCAATACTCATGTTCCCTCCGATGATTCTCGCATGGTTCGAATTCACCCGCCCTGCCGTCATCCTCTTCAACCATGACAGCATTTCCTACATGGTCATCTATGGTTTCATGATCCTCATCTTCTCGTATTTCTGGGTCGCCAACCAGTTCAACCCCGTGCAGATATCTGAAAATCTCAAGAAGGAAGGCGCCTACATCCCCGGCATACGCCCAGGGAAGCCAACAGCGGAATTCCTCGACCACACAATGACCAGGATTACTCTTGCAGGCGCGATATTCCTGACTGCGCTGGCCCTGTTCCCGACAGTGCTCTACACCAAGATGAGCATTCCCTACATGATTGCATCATTCTTCGGCGGAACAAGCCTGCTGATCATTGTCGGTGTCATGCTCGACACCCTCAGCCAGGTGGAATCGCACCTCGTGATGCGCAACTACGACGGCTTCCTCAAGCGTGGACGCCTGCGCAGCCGCAGGGGCCGCTGACGCTCCGGCAATTCTTCTTGAAGAACCGCCAAGGCGCAGAGACACCAAGATTATTCCCAATGCTGGAGTTCACGGCTTTGGCGTGTATTTTATTTCTTTGATGAAATTATCCGATTCACAAGGTAGGAATAATGCCTCTGAAGAACGTAATTGCGATTGACGGGCCGGCGGCGTCCGGCAAGAGCACCATAGCGCAGAAGGTCGCCGACAGGCTCGGCGGATTCTACATCAGCACCGGCAACATGTACCGGGCAATAACCCTCCATGCGATGCGCAGCAAGGTGGATCTATCCTCGAACATAAACCCCTCACACATGGACAAGGCCCTCGCCAGCCTGGAACTCTCCTATGACAACGCCGCTGATGGAAAATTAAAGCTGATTCTGAACGGAAAAGCCGCTGATTCGGCAATACGTTCGCCCGACGTGGCAAAATATGTCAGCAAGGTCGCGGCGATGGAGAACGTGAGAGCCTGGCTTAAGGGCAGGCAGAGGGAGCTCGCATCACTCGGGCTGATCGTAATGGAAGGTCGTGACATCGGGACGATCATCTTTCCCGACGCAAGGCACAAGTTCTTCCTGACGGCGTCACCGGAAGTACGGGCGAGAAGGCGGCTTGCACAGTCTGGAGAAACGGTTGAAGGATCAACTGTCGCCTCGGTGGCGAAGGAGATCGCCGAGCGGGATGAAATGGACAGCAAACGCAGTATCGCCCCTTTGAAAAAAGCGGATGACGCTATATTAATAGACAGCAGCGACATGAATATCGAGCAGGTCGTCGAATCCATAGTTATGAAGACAGGCAGGGGATGAGCAGGGCGGAAATAAAATACCGGGTACCGTATGCGGATACCGATCAGATGGGTGTCGTTTATTATGCGCACTACCTGGTTTATTTTGAAAGGCTGAGGAACGAGCTTCTCCGCGAGGCAGGCCTACCTTACCATGAAATTGAAAAACAGGGGCTCATGCTTCCCGTGATTGAGGCCGTCTGCCGCTACAGGAATCCTGCCAGATACGATGACATGCTGGCGGTATGCGGCTGGGTGGACGAGATAAAGGGCGTGAAGGTCAGGATCTGCTGCGAAATCCGCAGGAATGGCGAACTGCTGGCGGAAGGGCACACGGTCCATGCATGCGTCGACATGAAGACCAGGCGCCCGACAAGGCCTCCCGAAAGCCTGATGGCGCTGGTTGAAAAGAAACCGGAAACTGGAAATTTGTAACTGGAAACTACTAACTCGAAACTGGAAATCGGAAACGCGATGCCTTCAACTGTCGACGGGAGATTTTTCCGCCCTGCAGTTGAAAACCACAGATAAACTCCTATGGCCAACATACGTTTTGCAAGCCAGGTCATTTTAAACGAGGATGAGACGGGCCGCTGGCCCCATCCGAGGAACGCCGCGCTGATTCTTGCACTGACAGTCCTGTCGATGATCCTGTTTGGTCTTGCAATGCTGTACTCGACCTCGTCGGGGATATCCGGCGCCTCCCTATTCAAGAAGCAGATGATCTGGGCAGGAGTGGGCATATTCCTGGCCATGGGCGCCTATCTGGTCGGCTACCGCAAGATAATAAAGTATTCAATCATCCTGATAGCCGCAAGCGCGATACTGCTGATCATCGCCAGGCTCAACCGTCCGATAAACGGGGCATACAGATGGATACAGTTCCATGGAATGAGCATACAGCCGTCGGAACTCGCCAAGATCTCCCTGCTTCTCTTCCTGGCGGGCTTCTTCGCGGTACGCCAGCGTTTCATGAACTCCTTCCTGCACGGTCTCCTTCCTGCGGGATTCGTCTGTGCCCTCATATGCGGCCTGATACTTGTCGGAAAGGATCTGGGAACCACGTTCCTTCTTGTCTCAACAGTATGGTTCATGATGTTCGTGGTCGGCGTCAGGCTGGTATATCTCCTGCTTCTGCCCTCGCTTGTACCTTTCGTTTTACTCTACCTCAAGTACATGGATGCCGAGCGCTGGTCCAGGGTGACATCCTTCCTAGATCCGGAACTTGTAGCCAAGGACAGCGGATACCAGCTATGGAACTCCCTGCTCGCGCTTGGCTCGGGATTCTGGGGCGGACTCGGTTTCACGGAAAGCCGTCTGAAATGGAACTATCTGCCTGAGGCGCATACTGATTTCATCATGTCGATTGTCGGCGAGGAAATGGGATTCGTCGCCATACTCCTTGTCATCATCGCATATATCACCATCATGATGTCTTCGGTCTACATAAGCATAATGTCCAAGGACAGGCAGGGCATGCTGCTCGGTTTCGGAATAAGCGCCATGCTGACCATGCAGGCGGCGATAAACATCGGAGTCATCTCGGGAGCATTCCCTACGAAAGGTATTCCGGCGCCATTCATAAGCTACGGAGGCAGCAATCTTATGATGTGCATTGTAAGCATCGGATTGCTCCTCAGCATCGCAATGGATTCGGGGATGGGGCAGAAGGAGCCCGACGCATCGGAAATGAAACCATCTAGGATCTCTGGCGCAAAAACCGGAGAGAAGGCATGATCTCGAAACTCCTCATAGTATGCGGTGGTACTGGAGGACACTTCTATCCGGGGCTTTCAATAGCCGTAGAACTCAGCAGGAAAAATGGCACTCCTATGCTGTTCATAACTGGACGCCAGTCGGAACAGCATGCCCGTGCCGCCAGGGAGAAGGGGATCAAATACGAGATCCTGCCCGCATCTCCAGTCCCCGGGGGCTTGAAGGGAAAGGCTGTTTTCGCCTTCCATCTGCTGAAGGCGGTTATGGAATCCAGGAGGAAGCTCAAGAAGTTCGCCCCTGATGCAATGATTGTCATGGGGAGCTTCCATTCCGTGGCGCCTGCACTCGCGGCCCGCTCTCTCGGGATCCCGCTCTTCATCCACGACGGCAATGCCAGGGTCGGCAAGGCGAATCTCTTCCTCTCACGGTTTGCAAGGCATATGGCGCTGTCATTTCCTCCGGTGAACAGCGGTGATATAAGATGCGGCTGGACAGTCACAGGAATGCCGGTGAGGCAGCAGATAGCAGACTGCAAAATTACAAAAGCACAGGCGACAGCCCTTTTAAATTCCAAGCTCGGCACCAGTTTTTCAGATGCCGTCCCTCTTCTTCTGGTATTCGGAGGCAGCCAGGGGGCCGAGGGGATAAACCAGAAAGTCCCGGCGGCACTCATGATGCAGGGGAACAACGCGTTCCAGGTGGTCCACATCAGCGGTCCGGGCAACAGGGAGAATCTTGAGAAGGCATATTCCAGCGCCGCGTTCAGGCATGCAGTCATCGAGGGGAGCGGCGAGATGGAGATTTTCTATTCCGCCGCCGATCTTGTGATATGCCGTTCAGGCGGGAGCACTGTCGCCGAACTGGCGATATTTGCGAAATTCGCAATTATGATCCCCTACCCCCACGCAACCGACAACCACCAGGAGGACAACGCCGACCACTACTGCGCATCCGGCGCAGGGATGAAGATCAGGGAGAAGGATCTGACAGTCAACAAACTCGCCAGCACTATTGCATTCTTCATCGAGCAGCCTGCGAATTTCGCAGCGAAGGGCGCGGCCGGTGCGAATCTCGCAAAGCCAGGCGCATCATCCGAGATTCTCCAGATGATCGAAAAACATTCCTGACCTCTTATACCGCCAAACACGTCTACAAAAAAAAATGCCGGAATATTAATTCCGGCATTTTTAAAAAAGCGGGGTATGGATCAAAGGTTATTTCTTGATTCCTTTGAACACTCCTTTGATACCTTTTACATTAATCGTCGTCTTTGCATATACAACATAGTCCTTGGTCTCAACAGTATACCTGGGCGCAATGATGACATCAGCGCCGGCTTTTACGCAGGCATCATAGGCGGCTGCGGCCTTGCCTTCAGCGATAGCATTTCCAAACATCGAGAATCCAAGGCTGCCGGAATCGGCTGCTGAATACTCTACGCCATCAGCAAAAGTCGTGGCGCCGCTGCTGAAGAAGAGAATCCTGGTTATAGTGGCGGTTCCAGTGATTTCATCACCGGTCTCAACCATGGGTGTGATATTCATTTCAAGCTTCACATCGAGCGGAGAGCTCCACTGGCTGACGTGAGTCGAAGTACATCCGCAAACAATCGTCAATGCTGCAAATCCAATTACCAACGCTGCAAGTTTTTTCATGCAAACCTCCCTAGACTTTTTTGTTTTAAATTACCCCGCATGGGGGTTAACATATACACAGGGCGGGGAAAATCAAAGAGAAGGAATGAATTAAACTCATTTTTACGTCCGGAAAACCAAACGCCCCTTGTTTTTACGGGCACAGCTCAATGCCGGTCCGCGCCTTCAGGATGGTGTCCAGCCTCCTTCTCGACTTTCCGGAGATATTCCCTGCGCCTCTTCCTGACCGGGGTCGCCACCATCCTATGCAGCCTGATGTACCAGGGCCTCATGCCTTCGAACTCCTCGTCGCTGATCCTGCCGGGGCAGAATTTCCTGATATGCTTCTTCAGGTGGTAGATGTCGGAATTCCTGAAAATACAGAAGAGCGGATATGTCAAAATATTCAAAGGGAAGAATGGCTGCAGCCAGGTGATCTGGAAATCTATCAGGTACGGCCGTCCATCCTCGCTGACAAGTATGTTGTCGGGCTTGTTGGTGTCGAGATAGCAGATGCCCCTGGAATGCATCAGCCTGAGGAGGTCCTCGAGCCGCTCGAAGAAATCATCTGCGCGTTTCGATTCGCGGTCGAGATCGGTGCCTGGGACGAACTCATGGATTATGCCTGTTCCGCCATATCTGCCGATCCATCTGGGTACGGCTCCGGTATCCTGGAGCTTCAGGTAAATCTTCTCCTCGTGCGCGGCCTGCCAGCGCGACAGGAGGCCGTAGGGTATGCCGTAATATGAACCGGGCCTGAAAATCTTGAGGACAGCCTTCCTGCCGTCGGTGGACTCGTATAGTCCGGTCGCGGCGAAGAAATCGTGCTTGAACGCCTTGAGCTTGCGCCATTTAACGCCTCCGGCTTCGAACTCGGCGGGGATTTCCCTGCCGCCAAGAGCAAGGAGCCTGTCATATCTGCCCTGTGCATCCATATATCTTCACCTTAAACCTGTTTTCCCCGGAAATGCAAATTGAAGTAATCATATAAGAGGCTATAATTTACGGGAATTTTTTTGAACCTATGGAAATTAGCATGTGACATGCAAAAGTAAATTGAAGATTCAACATGATAAGCCTACATACTAGGAAGATATGGCTGGTACGCCATGGGCAGAGCAAGGCGCAGACCGAGGAGGAGCTGAGCATAGATTCCGGTCTAAGCAGGCTCGGGACTAAACAGGCTAAAAGACTGGCAAAGGCCCTGAAAGACGTAAATTTCGACAGGATCTACGTCAGCCCGCTGAAAAGGGCCCGTGAGACCTTTGAACATTCCCGCCTGCGCGGCTCTGAAATCCGTTTCGACTCCAGGGCCGTAGAGGAAATGCCCGAGGGGGCATATTCACAGCTCCTTCCTTACGGGAACCTTCCGGACTACGCCGAGAAAGACAAGCAGGACGCATGGAATCTGGATGCACGTTCACGCGCATCCAGCCTCATGAACGAGCTGTATGCCTCGGAAGCCAGGCAGATCCTTGTTGTTTCGCATTTTGGATTCCTGAACCATCTCCTCAAGGTATTCTTCTCAGGCTCGGAGAACACGCAATCGCTGCCAAAGTACTGCCATATCAACAATACCGGCATTTCAGTTTTCTCAATAGGCACTGACAGGAAACAGGACTTCGTCGTGGCATGGAACGACATCAGGCACGTATACGATCTCATAAGCCCGGATCCCCTTTCACCATTGACAGACGCCCATCCGGATCCAAGGCCGTAAAAAGGAAGGATTGCCTGTGGAACATCCAGAAGTATCCGGCAGGAAAGACAAAAAAAAGATGAAAATAGAAATCTGCAACCAGTCTAATTTCGAAGAGCTCATGGATTTCCTCCAGGAGTGCTTCAGGACGAACAATCCGACGCATCCGAGGTTCGAAGCGCTCTATCCCGATGTCTACCGGAAGGATTCCGAACTTCTTCCGGGAATCGTCATCATAAGGGAGGGCGTGAGGATTGCGTCAAGCGCAGGCGTCTTCCCCATTCCCCTGCAGGTCGGAAACAGGAGCATCGTGGTTCAAGGTGTCGGGGGAGTCTGCACGCATCCGGATTTCAGAGGAAAATCGCTCATGACAAAGGTGATGGACGAGATCAGAGCGATGATCGACAGGGAGAACCCTCCGTTCTCCTGGCTGGCAGGAGCCAGATACCGTTATTCCCACTGGGGCTGGGAAAGGGCCGGCACATCGGTCAATTTCAGGCTCTGGTCGAGAAACGCATCATATGTTGAACGCAATGGATTCAGGATCAGGGAAATCAGCTATGCTGAGATTCCATGGCAGGAAGTCGTGACATTGAGGAAGGCGCTTTCGTTCAGGGGAAACGCCCCCCTGGAAAATCTGAAATACAGATACATGCGCCCCGCCCTGCGGTTCTTCACGGCTGAGAACGATGACAAGGACAAGGCATTCCTGGTGCTGGCCGCCGACACCGACATCGCTGAATACTGCGGCTCTCCGAAAGGGATATCCGACATTCTCCTGTCCATCATGAAGGAGCAGAACCACCTGAATGTATCCGTTCCAATGATAAACGACTCATGCCAGAAAATTTTCAGGTCGCTTGCGGAATACTGGGACATCTCACCGTCCAACAATCTGGCAATCCACAATTTCAGGGACTGCCTGTCGCTTGCCGAGGAGAACCCCGCCGTGCACGAGCTCAAAGGCCTTGGCAACTGCGGGATAAACCTGATCCTCGCCGACAACAAGAATCCCGAGCAGCGAGTCTTCATAGGAATTGAAAATGCGAAGATCGCAATCAACGGCAGACGCAATGAATTCCCGGATCTCAAACTCAACCCCGTCACCGCAGCAGCACTTGTCTTCGGTCCTCAGAAACCGTCCATTCTGCTGGGAAGACCTGATCTTTACTGGCTCGACTGCATCCTTCCGATCGTCATCCACATCCCCCGGCTGTACCACATATAGTCCAGGGCTGCAGACAATAAAAAAGGGAGGCTGTCAAACAGCCTCCCTTTAAAACAATCTTCAAATACCGCTTATTTCACTTTCTCGGAAAGTCCCGGAACTGTGATCTTGGAATCAAGATAATTGTTGCAGTACTGTCCAACTATCGCCCATGAGAAATAGACCATGGTGAGAAGCGCGGCAATTGCAATAATCGTGTGGATCATGCTGGGTTCGTCGCTGCCTGCGACGGCCATTCCTTCCTGCTCCATGGGGGCGGATGCAACCGGTGGTGCCGATTCGCCGGCGCCGATTGCGGCCATTTCGGAATCAGTAGCGCCTGCCGGAGAAGGTGCAGGTGCGGGCGCAGGCGCCTGTTCACCGGCCGCTTTGACCGGCTTGAGCTTCAATGTCCTCTTTGGCGGTGCGCTCGGAGCCTGTCCGGCTGCGCCTTCGGTGGGCAGTCTGACAGTAGCTGCGGAACGAGCCCCAGGAGCACCGGCGTCAGCCTGGGGTTCCTCAAGCTTCACAGTCGGAGCAGACGGTTTCGCGGACAGTGCGGTCGCCTCGTTTCCACCGGAAGTGGAATCGGCCTTTTTCGGTACCAGCCTTATTGTCCTCTTTGCTGCAGGAGCGCCTTCCGAAGGCACGCTTGCGGCCATGGCTGGAGCGGGAGCCGCAGCAGGTTCCGCCGCAGGAGCTTCAGCTGAGGTTTCAGGAGCGGGTGTATTCGATGAAGGGCGGAGCTTGATGGTCTGTTTGACTCCGGGCACGGTCGGAGTTGCGACCGGACGCGGCTTCTGGATCTTCACGGTTTCGTCTTCCTGTGCAGGCGGAGCGGATTCGCCACCTTCGGTCACAGTGACAGGCTTGAGCTTGATGGTCTTCTTTCCCTGGTCTGGCTCGCCGACTTTTATCCTGGCGATATTGGAAGTCTCGACCGAATCCTCGGAGGTGTCGACAGCAGGGGAAATCCTAGTCACATCGCCCGGTTTTACGGCGGCGCCTGAAGTTGCACCGATAACCACTTTTTTATCAACCATGTTAACGCTCCTTTGAATTCAAAGTGAAAAAAGTTTTCAAAAAATTCCGCACAGTTTAGGTTAACTTATATTGCCCCGTCCAAAAAACAACTGTTTCCACATCAATAATTCAATGAAATTTCAATTTCCCGTTTCGCTCCGGAAATACTGATGTATATTACCCTTTCGGAAACACCTGACAAACAGCGAATGGAAAGATGGCGGCCGGCAATGTTCCTGATGATAGACAACTATGATTCGTTCACATACAACCTCGTGCAGTACTTCGGGGAGCTCGGCCATCTTCCAGAGGTTGTCAGGAACGACAAGACAAGCGTCAAGGAGCTTTCAAGGAAGAAAATCGAGGCGCTGGTGATTTCCCCCGGCCCCTGCTCTCCCCATGAGGCAGGTGTCTCATGCGGGGCGATCAAATACTTCTCGTCAAGGGGGATCCCGGTGCTCGGGGTCTGCCTGGGACACCAATGCAT
>CAZDNQ010000088.1:0-12030 GCA_964506605.1 uncultured Victivallis sp.
CTGTCTTTCTTCTCAAAGCACTTGCAGCAGGCGATGCATCCGTTGATCTTCCTGCCGGCCAGCTGTATCAGCTCGGTCTCAATCCCCTCCTTCTCCAGTTCCTTGAAGGCTGTCCTTATGAGGATCGCCGTATTTCCATCCTTGCGCGCGCTGCCGTTGATGCCTATGACTTTCATGGTGGATCTCCTTAAATAAATGAGCTTTAATTGAATCTCCTATACTATTACAGCATTCTTCCTGTTTGCCATCCTGTATTTCCTCGGCGAGCTGCCATAGATCCTCTTGAAGGTATGGTAGAAGTGGCTGAGGTTGTCGAAACCGGAGTCGGCTGCTATGAAATCTATCTTCTCGTCGGAATTGAGGAGGCAGGAGGCGGCATACTTGATCCTGAGCTCGTTTATGAAGTCTGTCGGGGTAGTATCCATATACAGCCTGAAGGACCTGGCGGTATGCTCGTCGCTGCGGCATGCCAGCTTCCTCAATGCAGGAAGTCCCTTTTTGAAATTGTCCTTCCTCCTCATCTCCGACAAGATCCTTTCAAGCCAGGCAGGAAGATTCTTCGCCTGTGCATCGCCAATCCTCCTCCTTTTGAACATGCTCAGGATCTCAGCGGTCAGGATCTTGAAATAAATCCCCGCCTCGGCGGGATTCTGGAGGAGACGTTCTCCGCCCTCCTTCATCCTCTCATATAGATATTTGTTTTCAACCTGTCCCAGGCTCCTTACCGCCGGCAGATATTCCTTCAAGGCTCCTTCCAGCGAGAACTCGGGCTGGAACAGATTGTTGATCTCGTTGAAAAGACTGACATTGAAGGCGAGGTTCACGAGTTCACATTCGCTGTCGCGGTACTGCCTGTAGGAATGTGTGTCTTCAGGCCGCATGAAGACGAGATCCCCCTCGACAAGCTTCTGCTCCTTGCCGTTTATCAGATGCCGGATGGCACCTTTCGAGATCAAAAACACCTCCATGAAATCGTGGGTGTGGCCGGATGAACTGACGGAGAAGAGCGAATTGATCTTGAAATTCACTCCTGATACCGGATCGAGGGTTGTTTCGGCCTTGAGAAGCCTTGGTGTATCCATATTTTCGATTCCCGTCGCTGTTGACGGGTTAAAACCCGTCCTGCTTAGTTTGTCATTATCAGATATAATTATATCAATATAGGACAATTAATCAACGATTGCCAACAGTATTATATCATCTATAAAGAAAATCATGAAAGGACTAAACTATGACTTCACGCGAAAGGCTTCTTACGGTTCTCAAGGGTGGAATACCTGACTGCGTTCCAGTCGCTCCGGATTTCTACAACATGATACCTGCAAAGCTCACAGGCATGCCGTTCTGGGATCTCTATCTATACAACAGGAAGCCGATATGGGAGGCGTACATAGACTGCGCGAAGAAATTCAATATTGATTCCGTGATGGATGGATACTGCCCGCTGGTGTTCCCTGAAGAAACCTCCAGCTCTCCGGAATGGACAACCGTGATCGTCAACAGGACGGCCGACATGATCATCACGCAGAAATATCATACCGCGAACGGAAAGAAGATCTGGCATGACAAGGTCGATGTGTATTACATCGCAGATCCTCCGACGCATGGGATACGCCCCGAGAAGGTCGGCCTGCCGGACGTACCGTCAAAATGGGAGCCGCTGGAAGGCGTGGAGAAGATCGATGTCGGGCCTGCGAACTTCGCAAGGATGAAGAAGAAGATAGGGGACCAGGGCCTGATCGGCACATGGCTCACATGTTCCAGCATACTCGGCAGCGAGGAGGCCATCTACGATTTCTATGACAATCCCGAGAAGTATGAGAAGCTGGCGGCTGACAGGGTCGAACAGGTGGAGAAGAGGTTCAAGAGGATAATGTCACTGGAGGTCAAGCCTGATTTCCTATGTGTCGGCGGTTCGGGCACGCTTGTATATCAGACCGTTGAGATATTCAGGAAGTATTCGCTGCCGGCGGTGAAGCGCGGGATCGAACTTGCGACTGCCGCAGGAATCCCGACACATGTCCATTCATGCGGACCGGAAAAGGAGCTTGTGAAGATAATGGCCGAGGAGACGACGCTGACCGTGATCGACCCGCTTGAGATCCCGCCGATGGGCGACTGCGACCTTAAAGAGCTGAAGCGGCTTTACGGGAGGAAAATAACGCTCAAGGGGAACCTCCATACGACGAACGTGATGCTGAGAGGTTCCGTGAAGGATGTGATCGAAGCCAGCAAAAAAGCGATAGACGATGCCGCCGAAGGCGGAAGATTCATACTTTCGACAGGAGACCAGTGCGGACGCGACACGCCCTTTGAGAATCTTGAAGCGATGGTCGAGACGGCAAGGACGTATGGGAAGTATTGAAACAGCCAGCAATAGATAGTCGACAGTTGCCGGAAAAAAATAAGAAGTATTATTCGCCGTGACTCCGATACTCCGAGCCGCCATTTCAATATCTCGGGCACGAATGTTTACCCGCCTCAGGCGGCGCCGAAGGTTTACGCGCCTCAGGCGTGCGACCAGGCCGCGCCCCGTAACCGTTTAGCTTGGATGTTTAGCCTCATAAGCAGGGCGGTTTTTCCTGTCCTGACTTGTACTGCGCTTGTCGATGGGAAACCGCCAACCAAGTGTCGGGTTAAAACCCAACATACTTTCAAGGTCAAATAGCCTCGTAAGTCCAAGCTTAACGCTTACCGCGCCCCAAAAAGTGGACAACAGGTAAGCCCGAGCTACTTCTTCAGGTCCGGGCTCCTGTCGGATTCGATCCTGTAGCGCTGGAGTATACCGGATGTGGCCTGTCTGGCCTTCCCTGCGTCGAGGACGATCCTGTTGTTGTCCTCGAAGACAATTTCAATGAACCCGTCCTTGATAGCTTCGATCTTGTCGATGAGGTCACGGAGGTTCTTCACTTTCCTGGAATTGACCGTTGTCACCGAGGAGTATCGCATGTTCTGGTATCCCATGTTGACATCGTCCGCGAGAACACCTGAGAGGACGACGATCTGGTCGCGGTCGTCGGTGACCTCCCCTTTCATCGCGAAATTCACGAGCTCGATCGGGGCCTTTGTCCAATCGCCCCAGGTATCAAGATAGTTCTCTGTGAGCGGGATTAGGAGAAGCCCTCCGATTATGTAATATGAGGGGAGGATGTCGTAGGCGCGCTGCGGGACGAGTTTCGTGCCGGGTCCTAGGACATAGTCGAACTCGATGATCTTCCCTTCGCGCAGCACCTTCAGCTTGCAGCTTTCCCCGATGTGCTTCTGCCAGATCAGATGGCCGAGGAAGATCAGTTCGCCTTCCCTGAACGGCACGGATGCGTCGTTAGCGATCTTGACGCCGTCGATCTCCAGGATCACGTCGTTCAGCTTGAAGCGCCCTTTCTTCTTCTCCGGTTCTGTGAGATGGGAGACCAGCACGCCGGTCTGCTTGTCCGCCATGCCGGCCCATTTCCGCAGATCCGGATTCTCCATGGTGCTCACGTCGAGATCTATGTCCGGAAAGCCGTCGAACTTGTTGTCTTTCACATCGTCGAGGAAATGCGACACGATTGGGGCCGGGACCATGTATCCGATATTCTGCTCCTCGCTCATGTTCTGGAAGGCGACGCCTACGATCTTCCCTTCCTTCACGACCGGTCCTCCGCTGTTTCCGGGGTTAAGGGCGGCGTCGATCTGGACTGCGAGGAGGTACTTGCCGCTGTGGGAATATATGGTCGGTTCGATCCTCGAGACGACCCCCTCGGTGATCGAGATATTGTCGCCTCCGACCGGATACCCCATGACCGCCACCTTGTCCTGAAGGAGTGGGAGCTCGCCGACCTCAAGAGGTTCCATCCCCTCGAAGAATGCGGGGTCCTCCACCTTGAGGAGGGCGAGGTCGCACTGGTGCCCGGCGATTACCAGCTTCGCCACATATTTCTTCGGGTCGCCCTGCTTCCTGACCATGATGAATGTCGAGTTCGCGATGACATGGGCGTTGGTGAGGATCATATTCCCCTTGATCAGGCAACCTGAGCCGGTTCCGGACGCCTGCGGGTAGTTCTGCCAGGGCTGATGGTAGTCGGGATTGCTCTGGACGGTATAGACCTTGACAACCGACGCCTTGGGTCCGACGTCATTTGCGAGAACCGCAAATCCGGCCAGGAGGCCGCACGCGATGGATATCATCTTCAGGAATTTCATTTGATTCTCCGTGTTATTTACCGCTAACCTATCCTTTGGAATTGAATTGACAACCTTCCTTCCCGAGCTTTATCTCTGGGTCAGTCATCCCCCCTCCCCCCTCTAAAAATAATCACTTTCCGAGGGAAAAGATTTGTTTTTCACAGGTTTGATACGATATTTATACCTTAACATCAACTAAATATGAAGGGTAGGTGCGTAATTTAAAATGTCTCCAGACACAGATTCGCAACCTTATTTTTCATTGCCTGCTTGCCAAAACACCTGCAAAAAGTTTTCACGCGCCCTTTTCACGTCCGTACTTTTCTCCCCGGAAAATAATCTTCCGGCAGGAGCTTTCTGTAATAATAATCCAGGGAATCCGGTATGAGAATTGCTGTTGCATACAGCAGTAAGAAAGGCCTTCAGGAAGAATACGAAAAGCATCTCGGCGATGTTCTTCCCGACCAGGACGATGAACCTCCGCCTAGTGATTTCTTCGCGGAGGGCGACAGTGAATGCACTATCGGCGCCGTCCTCGAAGCGTTCCGTTCGAAGGGGCATTCCGTCTGCGGGATAGAATCCGACGACCAGGCATCTCCGAAACTCGCAAAATACCGGCCCGACATGGTGTTCAACATCGCCGAAGGACTCTTCGGTGATTTCCGCGAATCATATATTCCAATGGTCTGCGAACGCCACGGCCTGCCATATACCGGATCCGGCCCGCTGACGCTTGCGGTCTGCCTTAACAAGGCCAGGACAAAGGAAGTTCTCAGCCATCACGGGATACCGAATGCAAGGTTCATGACAGTGTCCCCTGGGGAGAAGATATCCCTTTCCAAGTTCAAGTTTCCGGCGATCATCAAGCCCATCGCAGAAGGAAGCAGCAAAGGCATATTCGACGATTCAGTCGTGGACGACGCCAGGACTGCGGAAAAAAGGATCCATGAGAAGATCAGGAAATACCGCCAGCCGGTCATCATAGAGGAGTTCCTCTCCGGCAGGGAGTTCACTGTGGCATACTGGGGAAATGGCGAAAATGCCGAAGTGCTGCCGATCATCTCGATCAACTACGACGATCTCCCGAAGACGGCGCACAAGATATATTCCTACGAGGCGAAGTGGGTATGGGACACTCCGGAAAAGCCTCTCGACATATTCCAGTGTCCGGCAAAGCTGGCCCCGCGGGAGAAGAAGCTCATAGAGGACACCGTAAAAAAGACTTGTTCCGTGCTGGGCGTCCGCGACTGGTGCAGGATAGATGTCAGGCTCGATTCAAAAGGTGTTCCGAACGTGCTCGAGCTGAACCCCCTGCCCGGAATCCTCCCGAACCCGGAGGACAATTCGTGTTTTCCAAAGGCTGCGAGAACCGCAGGATACACATACGCTGAAACGCTGGACAGGATAGTCGGATTCGCGGCTGAGAGATATGGGATGAAGAAGGAATCTGGGAAACGGAAATTCAAGACTGTGCCTTAAATCGGTAATCAGTAATCGGTGGTCGGTAATCGGTAGTCGGTGCAGGAAGAAGAAAGAGAATATCGGAATTTAGAGTCAAGAAAAAGTCTGTGGCTGAAAAAAGATGAAAAAGAAGAAGCTCAGGATACTGATAGCATACAACGATCCGGCGGACGCCGGGGCGAACGATCTCGACTACATCTCCGAGGTGGCGGTCAAGAACGAGGCCGACATCGTGTATGACACGCTCATGTCCATGGGGCACAGCCCGGCGCTTATGACCGTCAGCGGCATCGAGGAGAACATCGCGGAGATAAATGATTTCTCGCCGGACATGATATTCAATCTGTGCGAGGGTTTCCACGGGCAGTCGAAGCATGAGATGCATGTCGCCGCGCTATGGGAGATCCTCGGTGTTCCCTACAGCGGGAACAGGCCGATCACGCTCGGGCTGTCGCAGAACAAGGTTTTGGCGAAGGATGTCTTCAGGTCGAACGGGATACCGACTCCGGACTCGGAAGTTTTTGAGAAGGTCCCGGACAGCATCGGCATGGCGTTCCCCGTGATAGCTAAGCCGTCCAGGGAGGACGCGAGCCTCGGGATAAGCCAGAACTCGCTGGCGAGGAACATGGAGGAGCTGAGGGCCGTAGTATCGTCCCTGCTTGAAAAGTACGGCGAGCCGGTGCTGGTGGAAAAATATATCGAGGGCCGGGAATTCAATGTCTCGATCGTCGGTAACAATCCGCCGAAGGCTCTGCAGGTCTCGGAGATAGATTTCACGGAACTGGACGACGGCACCCCGAAGATAACCGGCTACGAGTCGAAATGGCTGGAGGATCATCCGCTGTACAGGAAGACTCCGTCTGTGTGCCCGGCGAAGATAGGCGCCGGCCTGAGGAAGAAGCTTGTATCCACGGCGCTGGAGGTGTACGGGGTTCTGATGGGGAAGGATTACGGAAGGGTGGATTTCAGGGTTGACGCGCATGAGAAAGTCTATGTGCTCGAGTTCAATCCGAATCCTGATATTTCGCCGGACGCGGGATTTTCAAAATCACTGAAGGCCTCAGGAATGGACCATGAGTCCTTCCTCAGGCTGTTAATAAAGGACAATACAGGTAATTGACATATGGTGACGATACGGAATCTTTCACAGGCTGATCGTGATTCGATACAGAAGATACTGGTTGAAACGCTGATGTTCACGGATGACGAGGTGGCGGTGGCGCTCGAGCTCACCGACGCGGTCATCTTCAACAAGGAGCAGAAGGACTATATCGTGCATGTGGCGGAGTCGGAGGGCAAGGTGGCGGGATACATATGCTACGGGCCGACGCCGGTGACGGAGAGCACCTATGACGTCTACTGGATAGCTGTTGCGCCGCACATGCAGCAGAAGGGCGTGGGGAAGAAGCTCCTGGAATTCGTGGAGAACGAGATAGGGGAGAAGAAAGGAAGGATCATCATAATTGAGACATCGTCGCAGCATAAATACGAGCCTACTAGGAATTTCTATTCGCGCAACCATTACGTGATCGAGGCGCGGATAAAGGATTTCTACAAGGAAGGCGACGACAGGCTCATTTATATAAAGAGGATCAACAAGGAAGGCGGAGGACACTCACATGCTGGAAGATAATTGGCGGAAGGTTCTGAAGCGAAGCATCACGTCGGCGAAGTTCCTATCGGAAAAATTCGGGCTCCCTCTCGAGGAGATCGAGGCTGTCGACCGGAATTTCAAGATAAGGATCACACCATATTACTTTTCACTGATCAAGAAGAAGGACGACCCTATCTACAAGCAGGTCGTGCCTGATGTCCGCGAGCTCGAGAACAAGGATCTCTTCGCGGATCCACTGGCCGAGGACAAGGATTCCCCGGTCAACAACATCGTCCACCGCTATCCCGACAGATGCCTCTTCCTCGTATCGCCCACCTGCGCATGCTACTGCCGGTTCTGCACCAGGAGCAGGAAGGTCGGAGACCCCGAGAAGATAAACATGAAATACATCGACGAGGGCATCGAATACATCAGGAAGCACGCTGAGATCAGGGACGTCGTCATATCCGGCGGAGATCCGCTCCTCCTCGAGGACTCGAAGATAGAGCACATCCTCAAAAGCCTGCGCGCGATATCGCACATCGAGATCCTGCGCATCGGCACACGCGTGCCCTGCGTGCTCCCGCACAGGATAACACCTCGCCTTGTCAGGATTCTGAAGAAATACCATCCTCTTTTCATTAACGTCCATTTCAACCATCCGGACGAATTGACGCCGCTGGCGACGAAGGCGCTTGGCAGGCTCGCCGACGCCGGGATACCGCTCGGGAACCAGACCGTCCTCCTCAAAGGTGTGAACGATGAACCTGAAGTGATGAAGGAGCTCATGCACAGGCTCCTCCTGGCAAGGGTGAAGCCATACTACATCTACCAGGCGGACATGGTCGACCGCACGGAACATCTCAGGACATCAGTCCAGAAGGGGCTGGAGATAATCGAGAGCCTGCGCGGCTGGACGTCCGGCATGGCGGTTCCGCACTTTGTGATCGACGCACCGGAAGGCGGCGGAAAAATCCCGCTGCTGCCGGAATATGTGACGAGGATCACCGACAGGGAAGTCGTCATGCGCAACTACGAGGGCAAGGTATTCCGCTACTCGCAGCCCGCACATGCCAGGGAGGAGCTGAAGAAGATGCATAAACCTCCATGCGAGATAGACATCGAGCAGGAGATTTCGCTGGGCAGCATCATACCAGACATGGTAGAAACTCCCGCACAGGACAGGATGCGCAAACCGGAACGGAAACAGCCCAAGCTCGCGGTGAAGTGAACTTCCAGCTGCAGGCCGCATAGTTGATGGTGGAGGGTTTGACACTGCAAGTGCGCAATTGAATTTCGAATGTCGAACACTGAATTTCGAATAACGAAGTGCCGGAGCGCCAGTCTCCAGACCGGCAAAAAAGAACGTATTACGGTCTTCTCCCTTCACCAAGATGGTGCAAACTTCCGCCGCCGTCCTCCAAGACTACAAGATGGTACAGGCTTCCGCCGCCGTCCTCCAGGAAGGACTATGGCGGACACACAAAGCCCGTACCTACTTCTTCTCGACGAGTTCCTTGTGGAGGGCGATCTGGGCGCCTTCGAAGTGCTTCCTGTCTATGATGAACTGCATGTTGACCTGGCGGATGTTCTGGTCCATGCCGAGGACGTTGATCCCGGCGTGGGCTAGAGCTCCGGCGGCCCTGGCGAGCATTCCGGGAATGTTCATGTTGCTGCCTATGGCGCAGACGATTGAGACAGGCTTGGAGGTGATCTCAGCGCTGGGGAACCCCTTCCTCATCGCCTCGATGCATTCCTTTATCTTCGGGGTCTTCTCAGGGACATAGTGCGTGATCGTGTTTGCATCGCTGTTGACCGCGATGTAGCTGATGTTGAAGTCGGCGAAGAATTTCAGTAGGAGCCAGTCATAGCCGCTCTGTCCGACCATTTCCGGATCATGCACCTCGATCGCCATGACTTCCTTGCGGCCGCAGATCATCTCGACCTTCGGTTCCGGGGAGACATAGTCGTTGCTTATAAGCGTCCCGGGATGATCCGGTTCGAAGGTGTTCTTCACCCTGATGGGGATCTTGCACTGCTCCATCTCCTTCGAGGCCTTCGAATGGATCGCCTCCATTCCGAGGTCGGAAAGCTGGTCTGCGATGTTGAAGTTGGTCTGGCCGATGATCTTGACCTTGTCCACGCCGATGAGCTTCGGATCTCCGGTGCTGAGATGGAACTCCTTGTGGATTATTCCCTCCTTCGCGCCGGTAATCACGGTTATCTTGCTGAACGTGATCTCGCTGTAGCCACGGTCAAAGCGGGTCATGATCCCTTCGTCGCATTTGGTGTAGCCGGTGGCGATGACCAGGTAATTGCCGAGATCCACGTCCTTGAAGCTCCTCCTGATCATGTTGTCGAAGGAATGCTGTTCGGTCTCCTTCCATCCCGTCAGGTCGACATATATTGCATTCACGCCGTTGGCGTTCAGGATGAGGGTGGAATTGTAGGCGCTGTGGGCCTCGCCTACGGCGCTTAGCATCTCCCTGCTGGCTGGCAGGAAGTCGCTGGGCTTCAGGTGTCCATAGGAACGGAGGTTGATGAGGTCTTCGAGGCAGGACTTGATACCGTCCATCCTCTCGTTGACGAACGCGTCGGCCTTCTTCAGATCGAGCCCGAGGCTCTTGAAGGAGGCGTTTATCTCAATCATCTTCTTCCTGAGATCCTCCAGGTTCTTCACCCAGGTGACGTCTCCTGCCGCGAACTTCGCATAAATCCCGGGCGTGCCCGTCTTCTTGTGCTCAAGGAGGGCGTCTGTTATGCCGGCATATGCGGAGACGACGAATATCCTGTTGTAGAGGTCCTTGCCCTTCCTCTTTCCAATGATGATATTGTCCATCACATCCTTGAACTGGGACATGGACGTCCCGCCGATCTTCTCAACAGTATGCTTGCCTTTCATAGGTATCTCCATTGTATTTTATAAACTTAGGAGCACGCTAAAGCTGTGAACTCCAACATTTATGATCTTATCCATGCATCTGTTCGTAGTTAAGCCATTATTGGCTGCATCCCAATGATCAAATTCACACGCAGGAATGTTTACCCGCACTCCTGAGGCGTGTGAACCTCAGGCGTGCGACCAGGGCTTAACTACAAGCATAATCCCTTCACCAAATCTCCAGATCTTCAAATCGCCAAATCACCAGATCTCCAAATCTTCAAATATCTTCCACGTGTATCAGCGTGACCTTGTCCTTGACGCATTCGAGCTTCTCGATCTCGCAGACAGCCTCGCTGATGGCCTGCTCCTTTGCGAGATGGGTCATGATCTGGAGCGAGACATTGTCAGCAGACTGCCCTTCGATCTGCCTTATGCTGGAAATGCTTATGCCCTTGTTGCCGAGGACTGTCGAGACTTTCGCTACCACGCCGGGCCTGTCCATGACCTGGATGCGCAGGTAATACCTCGACTTGATCTCCTGAATTGGGAGGATATGCCTGAACTGCCTTCCGATAGTGAAGGCCGGGACGCGCCGGTGTGATCCGAACTTCAGGTTCAGGGAGACATCGACGAGATCTGCGACGACCGCGCTTGCAGTCGCTTCGCGTCCGGCGCCGCGGCCGTAGAAGAGAGTGTCTCCTACCGGACTTCCGCTTACCATCACGCCGTTGAACACATATGCGATGTTCGCAAGCATGGATTCGGACGGGATGAGAGTGGGATGGACCCTGATCTCGACGTCGTCGTCCTGCTGTTTTATGATTCCGAGGAGCTTGATGCTGTATCCGAGTTCGTTTGCAGCCTTTATGTCGCTCACGGAAATTCCGCGGATGCCGGTGACATGGACCGGCTTCATGCCGAACCATTCGCCGTATGCGAGAGATGCGAGGATCGCAGTCTTGTGGGCGGTGTCCACCCCGTCCACGTCGAGGGACGGGTTGGCTTCGGCGTAACCGAGCTTCTGCGCCTCCTTGAGGACAGGCTCGAAGCCGATATGCTCCTTCTCCATCCTTGTGAGGATGTAGTTGCAGGTGCCATTCATTATGCCGATGATCTTGTTGATCCTGTTTCCGGCGAGTCCTTCCTTGAGGGCCTTTATTATCGGGATGCCTCCGCAGACGCTGGCCTCGTAGTAGATGTCGGCCTTGGACTTTTCGGCGGCTGCGAATATCTCCTCGCCGTGCTCCGCGAGGAGCGCCTTGTTGGCGGTGACGACCGGCTTGCCCTTCTTCAGGGCCTCCAGTATGAACTCCTTGGCCTTGGTGGTCCCTCCGACAAGTTCCACGACCACGTCCACATCCTCGATGAGCCTCATCGCGTCGGTGGTCAGGATCTCCTTCGGGAAATTCACCTTGCGGTCCGTCTTTATGTCAATGTCGGCTATTCTTGAAAGTACCAGCTTGATGCCTGTCCTGCGGGAGATGACTTCCCCGTTCTCAAGGAGGCACGACACGACTCCGGCGCCTACAGTGCCGAAGCCGATTATTCCTATTTTCACTTCTCTCACGGTCAAATCCGGGTTGCGGGTTTATGATAAAGGGTTTGTAATATAACTGCATATGCCGATTTTTCACATGAGGAAGGGAAAATTAGAAAGATGCCAGACAATGCGTCGCTCTTTAGGGAACCTTTATTGTGGAACATCCAAATGGGTAGGGACGCCTCGCCGAGGCGTCAGCCCCTTCGGCATGCTCAGGGCAGGCGGCTCTCTCGGCGAGAGCGCCCTACCAAAAACAAATCGTATGCAATTTCAAATCTACGGTTTTGACAAGCAAAACCCTCCAATGTCAGGCCTGATCCAGGAATGGAGGCCGAGGTTTACCCGCCTCTGGCGGCGCCATAGGCGACCAGGGCTTGTCCGAGCCGT